>DASXUJ010000124.1 GCA_036504895.1 Syntrophorhabdaceae bacterium | reverse complement strand
AGCCCACGATGGCCACCTGCTTGCCCGACGCCTTTTTGGGCGCCTGATAAAACTCGTGAGCCTTCTCGAGCACGTAATCGCCGACTCCCCTCTCCACACACTGGATAGCCACGGGCTCGTCATAGCCCTTCCTGTTGCACTCGGGCTCGCAGAATACGGGGCAGATCCTGCCCGTGATGGCCGGGAGGGGGTTATATTCCATCAAGATGCGCGCCCCCGCGGCGAAATCGCCTTCCCGGACCTTTTCCATATAGGCCGGTATGTTCGCGTGGGCGGGGCAGTGGCTCGCACAGGGGTTTTCGGTGAGCCGCGCGGCCCCGAAGAGGGAATGGTAGCGGTTATCCCCGGCGAGGGCGCTGCAGACCTTCCCGCCCTTTCTCAGGCACGTGATCGCACCCCCTAGCTGCTCCGGATATCTATAGTACCAGCACCGAACCTCCTGGGCCAGGTTTCCACCGATGGTCGCCATGTTGCGTATATGGGGACTGGCGACCGAATAGACCGCATCCGCCAGAAGGGGATATGCCTCCCTCACCTCCGTTGATCCCGCGATATCCGCGAGCCTGGCGAGGGCGCCTATCCTGAGCCCCGATTCATCTTTCTTTATGTAATCCAGGTCCTGAATAGTCTTTAAATTGATCAGCGCTTCCGGGTATTCGGCTATCGACCTGTCCCTCATGGCGCCGAGGAGGTCGGTGCCGCCTGCGTTGACCCTGGCCTTTCCGCCATATTGCTTAAGGAGCGCGCCGGCTTCTCTCACGGAGCGTGCGTTGTGGTGTGTGAACGGTTTCATTTCGTCCCTCCTCTTTTCGTCTCCTCTACCTTGTCCAGGGCTTTCAAGACCCTGTCGGGCGTCGCCGGATATTCATGGAGCCAGCTCCCGACCGCGTTCGATACGGCCATGAGCACGGCGGAAGGCCCCGGGGACGTGGAGACCTCGCCCACACCCACGGCATGAAAGCGATGGCTGGGGAAGGGGGTTTCGAGGACCACGTTATCGATCTCAGGCAGCTCCGCGAAGGTGCGCCATTTGTAATCGATCATATTGGCATTCACGATGTGGCCTGTCCTGCGGTCCAGGATAGTCTCTTCAAATATTGCGCTGTCGATGCCCGCAGAGCCGAAGCAGCCGTTAAGCTGGTTTTCAAGCCCCTGGGGATCGATGATCTGGCCCACGTCCGTCGCATTGACCACCCGGATGAGGTCAACCTTGCCCGTATCCGTATCGACTTCCACCTCCACAAAGGACATCATGCAGTTGCACATGGTGAAATCGGGCTCGAACCGGCCGTATCCGAGGATGGTCTTGTCGTTGCCCATGGCCCGCCATTTCATCGCCTTTTCCGGGTGCTTCTTCTCGAAGACGATCCCGTCGGCCGTATCGAGATCTTCGGCCGGCACGCCGAGTTTTTTTGAAGCGAGCTCGAGGAGTTGCCGCCTCGCATCTTCCGCCGCATTTATCACCGCGCTCCCGATGGCATAGGTGCCCCTGGAGCCGACGGGTCCGAATTCAAAGGGGGTGACGAGGGAGTCGGCCGGCGTCATGGAGATGCGCTCGGGCGGTATCTGGAGCACCTCGGCTGCCATTTTCAGGTAGTTGCTCTTCTGGCCGGTCCCGTGCTCCGCCACGCACAGGAAGATCGTGGCAGTGCCGTTGTAGCCGAGCTGCACATAGGCCTCGGAAGAATCTTCGCCGATATCCGCATTGCCGTGGACCCCGACGCCGATGCCGCGCCTCTTCGATCCCTTGACGGAGAGCGGTTTCAGCCAGCCCTTCCATTTCTCCTTCCAGCCGTAGGTCTCGGCCCCCTTATCCATCGATTTGGAGAAGTCGATGCCCCGGAAGTCGTACCACTTCCCGTCCCTCCAGTAGTACCCGCCGCCGGGTTTCACAAAGTTCTTCCTCAGCACGTCGAAAGGATCGAGGTCTGCCTTCTCCATAGCGAGACAGAGCAGTGGAATAAAGGAGCATTTCAGCTCCTGTCCGCCGAAGCCCCTTGTGGCCCCGGAGGCGTTCCTGTTCGTGGTGACCACGATGTTCTTGAGGTCCCAGTTGGGGCACTGGGCCATGATCATCAGCTCTCCCGAGCCGATAGCAACCTGGGCCTGGGTGGTGAAGGAGAAGTACCCCGTGTCCACGTACCAGGTGCCCTGGATGGCGGTCAGGGTGCCGTCCTTCTTCATGCCGACCCGGGCGTGGATGCGGGAGCTTACCCGGAGCACGAAGGTGGCCAGATGCTCCTCCTTCGAGATCATCACCTTCACCGGTCTTTTCGTGGCTTTGGAAAGAAGGATGGCATAACTCTGGACCTGCCAGCAGGTGAACTTCGTGCCGAATCCGCCGCCCACCTGGGTGCCGATGCTCCGGACCTCGATCTCCCTGTTGAAGACGTGAAAGAGGGTGACTTTATCCATGTAAGGGGCCTGGCTGGTCCCCCAGATGGTGACCTTATCCGGGTCCTCCCATATTGCCACGGCTCCCACCGATTCCGCGGGCAGGGCATTGGGTATGTTCTCGTACCCGAAGGTCCCCTCCGTGATTACGTCCGCTTCCGTGAACCCCTTGTCCACGTCGCCCCTCACCACGCCTTTCAGGCAGTTGGGGCCATAAATGATCGTGCCCCCCGGCAGTATATTGTCGGGAAACTCATCCCACACCGCCGGCGCTCCGGGGGCGAGGGCCGAGTCAATGTCAAAGACCGCCGGAAGCACCTCGTATTCCACGTCGATGAGGCTCAGGGCCTCTTCGGCGATCTCATCCGTCACGGCGGCCACCAGGGCAACCGCGTCGCCCACGCACCGCACCTTCTTATCGAGGACCCGCACGTTTCGCGGAGTGCCGCCCCTGTAATCGGGGATATCCTCCCAGGTGACCACTGCCTTGACGCCGGGCAGGGCGAAGGCCTTCGCCTTGTCTATCCTTTTGATGATCGCATGGGCATGGGGGCTTCTCTTCACCCTGCCCACCAGGAGGTTCTGAAATTTCAGGTCGTCGAGGTATTGGGCGGCGCCGGTGACAATACTTTCCGCATCCCTCCGCTGCATTGGCTTGCCGATGTATCTGTAGTTGCCTCCCATCTCTTACCTCCCCTGGTCCGCGACCGACATGACCGCCCGGAGCACGTGGTAATGACTGACACACCTGCAAAAATTACCGGAAAGGGCCTCCTTGACCTCATCCACACTGGGATGGGGGTTCCTGTTGAGGAGCGCCTTTGCGGTCATGATGATGCCCGGGGTGCAGAAACCGCACTGAAAGGCCTGCTGGTCGATAAAGGCTTGCTGGAGGGGATCGAGCGCGCCCGTGGCAGGGTCTCTCAATCCCTCTATGGTATTGACGCTCTTTCCGTCGCATTCAATGGTGAGAATTTTACAGGAGAGGACAGGGTTCCCGCCCATAATCACGGTGCAGGCCCCGCACGCGCCGTTGTCGCAGGAAATTTTGGTGCCCGTAAGCCCGAGGGTCTCTCTTAAGGTGTGGGACAAGGTGTGAAAGGCCTCCACTTCACCGGGCCTGCTCCCCACCCGCAATTCGTAAAGAATCCCGTTGACCGTCAGGTTGATCGGCGGATAGGAGACCGGTTTTTTCCGCGCTGCACTATTCTTCTGTGCTGTCATGGCTATTCCTCCGTTTCTCTGTCTTCTTTATCTATATATCTTTTCCTCGTCGATCAGTGATTCCGGCCCTTTGCCCGGCCGGCCTTCGGCCCTTCCGCGGTACCCCGGCGCTTCGGTTCGGGCCCTTTGCCGCCATCCCCGGAGTACCTTTCCTTCAGGACCCTCTTGAGCACCTTGCCCTGGGGATTGCGGGGCAGGACATCGACGAATTCCACGGACCTGGGGGTCTTATATCCCGCCATGTGGCCCTTACAGAAGGCGGTGACTTCCGCGGCCGTAAGCTCCGCCCCTTCCCTGAGCACGATCACCGCGTGGACCCGCTCGACCCACACGGGGTCGGGGACCCCGATGACCGCTGCCTCCTGCACGGCCGGGTGCCGGTAGAGCACCTCTTCGACCTCGCGGGGAAAGACGTTCTCGCCTCCCGTGATGATCATGTCCTTTTTCCTGTCCACGATGTAGATAAACCCGTGACTGTCATACTGGCCCATATCTCCCGTGTGGAGCCATCCGTCCACGATCGTCCGGGCCGTCTCGGCCGGGTTCTGCCAGTATCCTTCCATTATGGACCTGCTTTTTACGGTGATCTCACCTACCTCGCCGGGCCCTACGTCCTTTCCGTCGTCATCGACTATCCTCACATGCACCCCGATGCACGGCTGCCCGCATGACGCAAGGATGTCGTAGCCTTCTTCGGAGAGTGCCGCCGCAATATGGGCCTCTTTCGAGAGAATGCATATGTCGGGTCCCGATTCCGTCTGTCCGTAGCCCTGGGCGAAGATAGGGCCGAACTTCGCGATGCCCGTCTTCAGGACTTCCAGAGGCATGGGAGAGGCGGCATACCAGATACGCTTCACGCTCGCAAGATCGTATTGGTCGAGATCGGGCTGGTTGAGGAGGGTCACGAGCAGGGTGGGGACGATATGGATATCGGTGGCTTTTTCCTCTTCGAGGGCCTTGAGGGTGGCCTTTGCGTCAAAGGACCTCTGGGTCATAATGATGTTGGCCCCCGCCACACAGTAGAAGGCCCAGAAATGGGACCACCCGCCGATGTGGAAGAGAGGGAGGACCATTACGTGGGTATCTCCCGGCTGCAATCCTACCTGGAGCGCCTTGTTTCTCGCCTCTTCGAGCTTCCGGTAATGGGTATAGACCGCGCCCTTCGGCGCGCCCGTGGTCCCACTCGTATAGAAGATGATGAAGGGATCGTTCTGCGTGATCTGCACGTCCGGCTCCTCACCGGGGAAATTGGAGATGAGGTCGTCGTAGTAGGCCATATCATCAACGGGCTTCTCGAGGGCGATATAATGCTCCACCCCGGGCAGGCGTCTACGGAGGTCCTTTACCAGGTCGTGCATCTCCTGTCCCACGAAAAGTACCTTTACCTGTGAGAGATTGATGAGCGCTTCAAGCTCATTACCGGTGAGGCGCGGGTTGAAGGGGGAGATCACGAAGCCTCCCTTCATTGCCGCCCCGGTAATATCGGTGCATTCCAGGCAGTTCCACGAAATGAGCCCTATGCCGTCCCCTTTTGAAAGACCGAAGGACCTGAGCGCATGGACGAGGCTGTTGACCCTGCCGTTGTACTGGAAAAAGGTTACCCTCCGCGGCCCGTAGACGAAGGCGGTCTTCTCCGGGTGGAGGAGCGCGTTCCGGTAAATTATATCCCCATAAGTCCCTATTTCGTATCGACTCAATTCTTTAAGGAGAAATCTCTGTCGCACCTAAACCTCCATGAACGCTTTTTATCCTTTCATTCAACAAATGTGCCAGTCCCATAAACGTCTGATATGAAAGAGATCGGTACACTGAGGTATGTCGCAACCTGATGGTTACCGGCAATATATTGTCAGTTGCAACAACATATTGCCGGTTCCTCTATCTTATGATAGGATGTCACCGAAACGATGCTGCACCATTTCCTTATAAGCCGGAGGGACCGTGACCGATCTTTCGAAACTATGGACTGACGCCGATCCGGACCGTAAAGACGTGATTCTTTTCCTTGCCTACATTGAGCCGCCCGTTTCCATAGATTTTCTCGGCTCTCTCTCGGAGATCTCTTTCAGCAAGATCCTCCACGCAATAGAAGCACTGAAAAAAAAGAGGCTCCTGTGGGAGAAGAAGGAGTACGGGCCGGGTCTTTATTTTTATGATGGGACCGTACTCAAGGATCTTGCGGGAAATGCGGCCGGCCACGAATCCGCAAGGGTCATGGCCAGGCTCATCGATTATTACAAGGTCCACGAAAACGATGACCACCGGAACGTGCTGACCTTAGCCTCCTTATACCGCGATTCGGGCAACATAGAGGACGGGCTCGGAGAGATTAAGAAAGCGGCAGACCTTCTCCACAAGTCGGGAGAGAGGGAAAAGGCGGCGGCCTATTACGACGGGCTGGTCCGCTATTTCGAGACGCGGCCGGTGGAGCGGTCACAGGCTGCGTGCTTCCTCGACAGCGTGCTCGCCATAGTCGCTATAATGAAGTACCGGATGCCGGTCCACGAGCAGATCACCCTGCTCATCAAAGCGGAACAGATCGCGCGGGGCCACAGGCAATGGGAGGCCCTCTCGAAGGTAAAGCTCGCCCTGGCCCGCCTTTTTCAGGCCTCGGGCCACCACAGGCAGGCTACACTTTGCATCAACGATTTCAGGAACCTCGCAAAGAAGACCGGGGACCCATCGGTCGTCAGGATCGCCACCCTTCTCACGAGTGAGTTTCTTTACTGGCAGGGCAGGTTCTCCGATGCGGCACTCCGTTACGATGAGGCAATCGGCGACGTCGAAGAGTTCGGCGACGACAAGGCGACCCTCAAGGCAGGCGCCCGGGTGGGCTTCAGCAACGTGATCTGCGGCAGGATCGCCCGCGGCATGGGCATGATCGACGCGGTCAGGGCCAAGGGCCTCGCCCTGAACATCCAATCCGTGGTCGCCTTCGCCGATTTCATGGCTGCCCTCGCCCTTTTCGAGATCCGAAAGCTCCCTGAAGGCTCCTTCTTCCTCGACAGGCTCTCCTTATTCCTGGAAGAGGTGCTCGGCCATTACGTGCTCTCAGGCATGAACCGCTGCAAGGCCTTTCTCTGCTGCATGAGGCAGGAGTACGAAGAGGCCTTCCAATACCACAAGAAGGCGATCGGGCACTCCCTCGCCGTGGGCTGGAACCATCACAACGGCCCCTGGAATCTCGAGTGTCTCGATATCCTCGAATCGAAAGGTTTCTTCAACGCGCAATGGAATTATGACGGCGAGATAGAGCGGATGCTCCACTGGGACGACATCTACATGAAGGGCGCCGCCTTTCGGTACAGGGCCTTGCGGACGATGAAAAGAGGGGGTCCCCCGGGGGCCGTTCTCGCCGATCTCACCTCTGCGGAAAAATACCTGAAAAGGGCCGGAGCGGAGATCGAGCTCGCCCGCACGTGGATCGATCTCGGAAGTTTTCATATGAAGCAAGGTGAAGCCGGGCTCGGGCAATCCTTTCTCACCAGAGCCTGGGTGCTCTTCTCCAAGGTGGACCGGAGCCTCCTCCCCAAGGACCTCCTCGTGGTCATGCCTCAGGAACAGAGGATCGAGCTCATGATCGAAAGGATTATAAAGATCAATGAGTCCCTCGGGGGCATCCTCAGCACCTCCTCTTTTCTCGAGCGGGTGATCAACGTGGCCATGGATTTCACCATGGCCACCCGGGGCGCCTTCTTTTCCGTGGGCGAGGGAGAGGAGCCCAGGATCGTGACGAGCAGGAATCTGAACCCTCTGCACACCGCCCAATCGGGTCTTATCTCCATGGCGGTCGAGCAGGCCGTCCGGGAGGGGAAGGGACTCGTTTTTCCCGGTTTCGAAGCAGCCGGAGTCCTGACGGACCGGGCACTCGGCGGTGCCGGGATTACCGCATTCCTGTGCATGCCCGCCCGTTTGGGGGAAGAGACGATGGGATACCTCTATCTCGATAACCGCCTCGGAGGACGACCTTTTCCGGAAGACCTCCTCACCTATGTGAGGCTGCTCTGCAGCCAGATCGCCGTGGGCCTCTCCAATATCAGGATCTATGACGAGATCAAGAACGAGAAAGCCCGGCTGGAAGACGAGACGGTCTTTTACAAGCGCACCATGGGCGTGGACGGCTCTCCCGGGACGATCATCGCAAAATCGGAAGCGATCAGGACCGTAATAGACCAAATTCGACAGGTGGGGCCCACGGACAGCACGGTCCTTATTATGGGAGAGACGGGCGTGGGGAAGGAGCTCGTGGCAAAGGCGATCCATGCCTTGAGCGATCGCAGGGACGGCCCCTTTATCCCCGTAAACCTCGCGGTCCTTCCCCATGACCTCGTGGCAAACGAGCTTTTCGGCCATGAAAAGGGGGCCTTCACCGGCGCGGGCGAGCGCCACAAGGGCAGGTTCGAGCTTGCCCACGGGGGCACGATCTTTCTCGACGAGATCGGCGACCTCCCTCCCGATATCCAGGTGAAGCTCCTCCGGGTGCTCCAGGAGGGCGCCTTCGAGCGCCTGGGCAGCGAGAAACCGGTAAAATTCGATTTCAGGGTGATCGTCGCGACCCACAGGAATCTGGATATCGAGGTAGAGAAAGGCGCATTCCGGCAGGACCTCTATTACCGGCTCAATGTGTTCCCCATCTATATGCCCCCCTTAAGGGACAGGAAGGAGGATATCCCGCTCCTCGCCCAGCATTTCGTCGATGAGTTCGCGAGGAAGATGCATAAGAGGATCAACAGGATACCTGCGCGGGAGATGAAGAAGCTTATGGAATACCACTGGCCCGGCAACGTGAGGGAGCTCGAGCATTTCGTGGAACGGGCGGTGATTATCTCGGATGGAAAGGACCTCAGTTTCTCGGGCCACGGCCTCAAAGGTCCGGAAGGCATTCGGGCCCGGGAGCCGGGACCCACGCTGCTGGCGGACGTGGAGCGGCTCCATATCGAAAAAGTCCTTTCCCATACGCGAGGGAAGGTGGGCGGCCCTGACGGCGCGGCAGCCCTTCTCGGGCTCAAGCCGACGACACTCTTTTTCCGCATAAAAAAATTAGGGATTACACGACCTTCTTAAGGTAGCGCGTCCGCCCTGTCCGGCAGCGCCCATTGAGCCGGCGGCGAAGCCCCAAGCTCGCGGGAGAGGGCCCGGCCCGCCTCGGCCACGAGGGGCCCGAACTGGTGGGCAGTCTCTTTCTTGAAAAGCACGAAAATCTCGATAAAGCCTACGGGCATGCCGTCGGGCCCTATCACAGGCGCTGCCTCCACATTGAGTCCGGGGTTTACCTCTCCCAGGTCTTCGGCAAACCCCTCTTCCAGACATTGGGCGAAATCCGCGGCGAGACGCACCCGGTCGAGCCGCTCCGGAGAGCCATAAAAATAGAGCGGCGTCTCCGCAAGAATATGGTCCCGCACCTTCCCGGGCATGACCGCCACCACCGCCTTTCCATGGGCGCCATAGGTGAGGCCCAGCCTGTGGCCCACCCGCATGGTAACGCCGAACCCCCCTTCCCCCTCGGCCTTACCCGCAATAAAAACGCTCCCTCCATCGATAAGGCCGAGCACCGCGGTGCAACCGGTCGCCTTCGCAAGGTCCTTCAGGATCGGCTCGGCAAGCCGCGGCGCGCTCAAGTGGTCGATAGCCTTCCGGGAAAGGAAAATAAGCCCCGGCCCAAGGGCATACCCCTTCCCGTCGGTCCCCTTCCGCACAAGCCCGAACCCCAGCAGGGTCTCGAGGATAGAAAAGGCCTTACTCTTGTGGATGGCAACCCGCGCGCAGATCTCCGGAAGGCTCAGGTACTGCGATTCCGCCCCCGCCAGGCAAAAAAGCACCCGCGAGGCCTGCTCCACCGCCGGCACCACATAACGCTGAGCAGAGGGAACAACTTCATCATTCATCGTAGGGCCTCCCGCTGTGAATCTTTCATGGATTCTTATAATTAGGACTATCCGTGGGGGGCTGTCAAGAAGATTGTGAAGGGTGAGATAAGTTCTCAGTCTCCCAGCAAACCCTTTTCCCTGCCGCAGATAAAACCGTATAAGGGCAGATGAAAGCGTGTTTTCCCTCCAACCGGTGACACAACCGGTTAGACCCTCTCCGGCCCGGAGGGCCTGGAATATTAGACCGGCCAGGTCAGGCCTATCAAATCGTGGAAATTTTCTTTTCACCTGCTTCATCCGGTTTTATCCGAAGCATCTGCGACTGAAACGGATTTCGTGATTGGAAGTGAGGGCTACCTTGGGTAAGAAACAGTGTCACCTCAGGCACGACCACACGGGCTATGACCGCTCGGCTATGATGCACGAGTCTAAAGCAGGCAATGCGTTGTCTTAGCAGCCCCTGGGAGGCGCATAGCCTTTCTTGCGGGACACGTGTTATAGAGTATGATAGTATAGAAATATGACTTTCGATACCATGAGGGCCTTTTGTACCTATCTTCCTGCCGGACCGCCTCGCCCCCACGCGGTTACAGGTATAGGCGGATGCTCCCCTGACAACTGGTAAGGAACCTATGAAAAAAGGTATATTGAATCTTTATCGGGATTTGACTTCGAAAAAAACCTGGCAGAGGGTGGATTTCTTCCTTCGAATGCATGATCCGGGAACAGGCATAAAATCATTCGAGAAAGGGGATTATCTTCCGTTGGCTATAGTCCTCGTTCTTGTGTTTGGCGCAATTGCCATTATGATCTTGATTGGAAAAATTATATCTCGGTGAATTCAACTTCAAACTGCACCACCTAGGGCAAATGCAGTGGGCAGGATGGATTTCCGGTAGAATGAAGAACGACCCACATCGTGTCGGGCTGTGATAAAAGTCAGGAACTTCTCTTTGAAGATGCCAAGTCAGCTTGGCAAACCGTCTTACTTACGCCATTACTAAAATTATGAATCGCGGAGGAATATATCCGGGATATTCGGATATTCCTGGAATCCGATCCTTTGATATTGAAGAAGTCCCGGACAATGACTATAGCTTTGTGATGAACCCGCTAGCCCACACAGGGGAATCTTTCCGAAGGTCCTTCCCTTCCTCAGCGAAACCGCAACGATGGTGTTTTGTTATCGTCTTATTCCTTATCCAGCTTCTGCTCCCCCTTCTCGTAAATGCGGCTGTCACCGTATACCCCACACCGGCCGATGCGCCGGGGAATAGTACGTTTTCGGTGCAGGTGAGGTCTTTGGGCGGAGAATGGGCCGATCTTTTTTCCTATGATGCGGTGGTGGACAGGGTAACGCAATCACACATGTCTTTTGTCTATTTTGATTCCGATTTTTCGAAGAAGGTCGAAGTGAGGGTCACAAGAAACTCGGGCTCAATCACTTCGGCACAAGTAAGACCGGCATCGGCCGGCATCACCCCGACCGTGTCGGGCAATACCATCACCTTCACCATGACGAAACCGAAAAAGATATCGGTGGAGGTCGACGGCAATATTCTAAATAACCTTTTCGTCTTCGCGAACAGAAAGGAGACCGGCGCCATAAAAGGGCCGAGGACCGGGGTCCATTATTTCGGCCCGGGCACCCACTTCATCGGCGATGGCACGGGGACGCTTTATCTCACGAGCGGGGAGAAAGCCTATATTGCCGGCGGTGCGATCCTTTATGGAAATATATTTATCCTCGATGCAAAAAATGTCTCCGTCTCAGGCAGGGGCATACTCTCGGGCAGGCTCTTCGACCATGCGCTCCCGGACAACCTTCCCAAGCCCCCGATGATTTTCATGGACGGCTCGAGCGGCGTGACCGTCAAGGATATCATTATCCTCGACACAGTGGGATGGAACATATCCATTGCGGCATCCGACTCGGTTACCCTCGATAACCTGAAGATCGTCGGATGGACGATCAATTCCGACGGCATCAATCCCCAGTATTCGCGGAACGTGAGGATCAACGACTGCCTTATCAGGAGCAATGACGATTGCATCTCCGTGAAACTTGCGTT
>DASXUJ010000123.1 GCA_036504895.1 Syntrophorhabdaceae bacterium | reverse complement strand
CCATGGTTGAGTCACAAGAGGCACAAAAGTGTCCGCTCCATGGGCCGCGGCGGAAGCACTGCTCTTTGACAATTGAATACGGGACACTTCTCGCGCCCCCCATAGGGTAACCGAGGGTGACGCCCTTTACTTCTTCACTTTAATTGTGGCGTAGTCGCAAAACCGTGTATCCCCCTCTGAGTATCTATCCGTGATCTTCTGGGCATGGAGAGAGTATGTCATGGGAAGAGGAGAAAGGAAAGTGACAAAGTAAGGGGATTTCCCTGACTTTGCCCAGATCGTTATACTTTTTCCGAAAAGTCGACCATAGCGCGGGCTGCCCTTTTCAGAGAATCGGTTATGTCGATATAGAGATAGGACGCCTTTGGCATACAAATCCCCATTATCAATCTCTCCTGATGGATCAGTTCATACTCACCGGCCAGTCTCTTGATCTCTTCCATACTCTTCCGAATGTTCTCCTTCAGTTGAGGATCCCCGCTGATCACGTAATCCTTTGCATCCGTCAATTGGGAATACACGAGGAGCTGCAGCGAACGTAACTCCTTCAGGGCATTCGGGGTGAAAGGAATCTTCGCCTCTACCTTGATCGCCATTTTCTCCATCACGTTCTCTATAGATAGGGCAGCGACTTGAAGGGGGGTAATCATGCTCACATATCTGATTTCCGCCTCGTCTTTTTCCTTTTTCGCGATAATTGCCTCCGAAAACGCAACGCGCGACTTGAGCAGTTCTCTGAACCTGGCGATGCTTTCCTCTATCATGGCCCCTTTTTCCATGACTAAGCCTTTTCTCGCATTCTCCAGGATAGGCAGCACTTCACCAAAAGTGTCCGAAATCCGCTTGGTAAATCCTTTCTCATCCATGTCTCCCCCTATCGATTTGGCATTCTATATTCTATATAATACACGAAACAGGAAAATCAGCATTCTCCCTCTGTTCCGCCATAACCCCCGGTAAAATTTGAGTGAATTCCGCGTTTTATGTATGTCGGATTTGGCTATCCCCTCTGCCGACAGGTTCCTATTGGTATCTTATGGCCGTGGTTGAAGAGAGAGCGAGTAAGCCGGGAGCGTCCTGGATCCAGGCCCGGAGCAGGCGGAGGGGAAGTTTATCCCGGGAGTAGAAAAGGTGGGCGCCTGATGCCCTTCTACCGGATGTTCCTTTTTTCCACCTGGATAGATATTGTTGACCATATCCCGTTGGGCTTCACCAGCTGTTTGAGCTGCACGAGATAGATATGAGTTCCCGTGCAGCGTACTAGTGCTTCCGACGATGTTTGCATTACGAGTTCACAGCTTTCATGAATCACCTTGCGGTCGCCGGCGCCCACCTCGGAAAACGCTGCGTCAACAGGGTTGAGGCGCCACGGCTGGTGCCCCTTGTCCACTTCGGTTTGGAGCTCACGCTCCTTTGAAATATTAATTTCCTTCTTTATAGGATTACCGTCATGTTTGTCAAGCGGATCAGCAGCCTCGCCTGCAGAAAACGAGAAGAAGCAGAATACCATCATGCCGGCGACGGCGATGCCCAGAGGAATAAGCTTCATGGACAATTTGCGGGTTTGAGCGGTGGCGACTGCCACACATAAAAATAGGGAAAAGAGGGTTCTGATCATGGCCGGTTTATAGTCTCCTTTTTTCATTCTCACGTGAATAAACATGATTGTCAAATGGATTTTCATTCTCGGGAAGACTCAAAGAAAAGTCGTGATAAGGGCACAGTGGGGCAACTTAACGGGCAACTGCCGGCCGATGGTAGAAGTGTTTCAGTTTTTAAAACTTTCCGTTTATGTTATGGTTCAACCAGTATATACCATCACGTGGTTTGGAGGCAGATTATGTCTGTAGGTCAGCGACTTTTTACGCTCTTGATCCTCCTGGGGGTTCAATTGTGCTTTTTATGCATCCCTACCCTCCTTACGGCCGCACCGGCTCCCGTTGCGGGCCCTATCGATATCGAGGGCACGATAGTCGAGGCGACATGGATACCGGAGACAAAGATAAAGGCGATACCCCATATGACGGGTTCCGCCGGGGTTGACCGGGTGATGCCGGCACGGTTCAGGGTGACGCTGGCGGGTTATTCGGGCTTGACCGTTGATGCACTCGAAAACATGTGGTCCTTTTATGGTTGGTCGATACCACGTGATTTTAATGGTGAGGGAATGCCGGCAATGATCGTGCTTCACCTTGCCCACCCCGATAAAACCTTTTTGAAAAAGGGAATGAGAATCCTCGTCAAGGGGTATAGAATTTTCGGTGACGAAGGCGGAGATTACCCGTCATACAAGGAGTTGCACATACTATCCCGGACCCCCATAGCCGACTAAACCGGGAAAGCCTTCGTGGCGAGGCCGGAACGATACTTTGGATGTCACTCCTCTTCCCCGGAGTAGATGCACCCGGAATGGGGGCTCTCCTGGACTACTATTTTGCATAGAATTGGCAGGGAAGGTTTCAGGCGGTCCCATATCCATTTCGCCAAATGCTCGGAGGTGGGATTCTCCAGCCCCTCTATATCGTTGAGATAGCAGTGGTCGAGCTGAGCTCGAAGGGGTTCGAAGGCGGCAGCGAGATCGGCGAAATCCATTATCCAGCCAAATTGCTCGTGAATGGGTCCGCGCACGTAGATTTTGACGGTAAAAGTGTGTCCGTGGATGTTGCCGCATTTATGGCCTGCAGGGACATTGGGCAACCTGTGAGCCATGTCTAAGGTAAAGGATTTGAATATGACCATATTCTGCCTCATCGGATATCGATCAATTTATGAGTTTGCAGGCTGAGTCTCCATTGAGGGTGGTTAAGGCAATATTCAACCGCCCGGGCAGTGTGATTGTCCAGGTCCGGCCCATCTATGGGCTGGAGGAAGAAGTACTGAAACTCAAGAGACTCGAATGTTTCCGGCATGGCGTTCTTCTGCGGGAAAAGCAGCTTCAGTTCGTGGCCCGATTTCAGGGCCAGTTGGGCGTCCCCCTTTGGACTGACACATATCCAATCAATATTATCCGGAGCCGCACAAGTCCCGTTTGTCTCTATGGCTACCTCGAATCCCGATTCATGAAAGCTTCGAACCAAGGCCGAATCGAGCTGTAGTAACGGCTCTCCCCCCGTGCACACGACAAAGGGTCGCACCCGGCTCGGCCGCGTCGGGGGAAACATGGCGGCAACTGCCGCGGCGAGTTGCCCCGGGTCCCGGAAAGTGCCTCCGCCGGCTCCATCCGTCCCCACAAAGTCAGTGTCGCAGAATGAGCAGATCGACTTTCCCCGGTCGACCTCCCGGCCGGACCATAGGTTGCACCCGCTGAAACGACAGAGCACCGCGGGACGACCCGCGTGCAGTCCCTCACCCTGCAATGTATAGAAAATTTCTTTTACCCTGTATGGCATGCTCTTCAAAATCCAGGATTTTTTCGTTGTCTCGGGCGGTACTGCTTGAGGGTTCCGGACATTCCCTGTTTACTTCACTTTAGTCCAGCGGGTCATAGCCGCCTTTTTGGCGATCTTCTTTCTGTATTCCGGGTCGAGCCTCTCCGCTCGCGCCTTGCCGCCCTTCAATCCTCCCAACCTTCCCAGGGCAACGGCGGCGGCATTTTTTTCTTTCACCGGCTCTTCCGGAAGCTGAACTTCTGTGGGTTCTTTGATGGCCGGCTCTACTACGGGATCGGCAGCCTGGTTAACTTCTGTGGCTATCTTTTTTTTCGTCATGGGGTAAGTATAGCATGAGCGCTCAAGCATAGCAAGGTAAATGGAAATTGAGTCGTACCCCTTCAGTCACGATCAAAACCCCTTTAGCCGCAGATAAGCCGCAGATAAGGGTGGAGCCGACTGACTCCAAAAAGGTTGTTGACTTTTATCATAGCAAACCGGATAAAAGCAGATGAAAAGAAAATGACTGATTTGCCCGGCCGACCTTGGCCGGGCAAATACTCCCGGCCCTTCGGGCTGGAGAGTGTCCAACCGGTAGTGTCACCGGTTGGACAAAGATGCCCTTATCCGGTTTTATCTGCGGCGAAAAAAAAGGTTCGCTCTGAAACTGAAGGTCTCGCATTCAAGGCAAAAAAAATGGGGGGCCGAAGCCCCCCAAAGGATAATCTTAGTACATACCGTCCATACCGCCCATGCCGCCCATACCGCCGGGAGGCATACCGGGCATACCGCCGCCGCCCTTTTCTTTCTTCTCGGCGATCATGCAATCGGTCGTGAGGAGGAGTCCCGCGACTGAGGCTGCATTCTGCAGGGCAGTTCTCGCGACCTTCGTGGGGTCGATGATGCCTGCTTCCTGCATATCGTCAACATATACGTCTTTTGAGGCGTCAAAACCGAAACCGCCTTTGCCGTTCTTTACCTTCTCGATGATGATGGAGCCGTCGTGACCTGCATTCTGGGCAATCCATCTGATCGGGTCTTCCAGGGCCTTTTTCACGATCTTCACGCCGAACTGCCTTTCGCCTTCAAGCTGTAGCGCGTCAAGGGCAGGGAGGCATCTCAAGAATGCAACGCCGCCGCCGGGGATTATACCTTCTTCCACTGCGGCCTTTGTCGCGTTGAGTGCATCTTCCACGCGGGCTTTCTTCTCTTTCATTTCCGACTCTGTCGCGGCGCCCACATTGATCACGGCTACTCCGCCTACCAGTTTCGCGAGTCTTTCCTGAAGTTTTTCCCGATCGTAATCGGAGGTGGTCTCGTCGATTTGGGCCCTGATCTGCCTTACTCTCGCCTCGATCTCTTTCTTGTCCCCTGCGCCGTCGACGATCGTGGTGTTGTCTTTATCGATCACGACCCTCTTTGCCGAGCCCAGGTCCTTGACGGAGATGGTTTCGAGCTTGATGCCGAGCTCTTCGGAGATCAACTGGCCGCCCGTGAGGATTGCGATGTCCTCGAGCATTGCCTTTCTTCTGTCGCCGAAACCGGGCGCTTTCACGGCCGCGATCTTGAGGGTCCCTCTCAGCTTATTGACTACGAGTGTGGCCAGGGCTTCGCCTTCCACGTCTTCGGAGATGATAAGCAGGGTTCTTCCCATCTTGGCTACCTGCTCCAGGATCGGGAGAAGGTCTTTCATGCTGCTCACTTTCTTCTCATTGATGAGTATCAGGGGCTCGTCGAGGACGGCTTCCATTTTCTCGGGATTCGTGACGAAATAGGGTGAGATGTATCCCTTGTCGAACTGCATGCCCTCGACGATATCGAGAGTGGTCTCCATGCTCTTCGCTTCCTCGACGGTGATCACGCCTTCTTTGCCTACCTTGGCCATGGCCTCGGCAATGATATTGCCGATGGTATCGTCATTGTTCGCCGAGATGGTGCCTACCTGGGCGATCTCTTTCTGATCCTTCGTCGGTTTCGAGATCTTCTTGAGCTCTGCAATTACGACCTCAACCGCCTTATCGATACCCCTCTTCAGCTCCATGGGATTATTGCCTGCAGCCACGAGCTTTGCCCCTTCCCTGTAGATGGACTGGGCGAGCACGGTGGCGGTAGTGGTGCCGTCGCCGGCCACGTCGCTTGTCTTGCTTGCCACTTCTTTAAGCATCTGGGCGCCCATGTTCTCGAACTTGTCTTCGATCTCGATCTCTTTCGCCACGGTGACGCCGTCTTTTGTCACATTCGGTGAACCGAAAGATTTTTCGAGGATTACGTTTCTGCCTCTGGGTCCGAGAGTCACTTTGACTGCGTCGGCGAGTGTATTCACACCCCTTAGAAGCGCCTCACGCGCCTTCTGATCGTATAATATTTCTTTTGCCATCTTTGTTTCCTCCTTTCTAGCCTTCTACGATCGCGAGAATGTCGTCTTCTCTTACGATCAAATGTTCTTCGCCGTCAACTTTGATCTCTGTTCCGGAATATTTTCCGAAAAGGATCTTGTCTCCTGCCTTGACCTGGGGAGCGACCCGCTGGCCGTTGTCAAGGACCTTGCCGTCGCCTACTGCAACGACCAGACCTTCCTGGGGTTTTTCTTTTGCCGAGTCGGGGATGATGATGCCCCCTTTCGTCTTCGCTTCTTCCTCGATCCTCTTTATAAGAATCCGGTCCTGCAATGGTTTAACTTTCATAGTATCATGCTCCTTTCTCAAATTTTGGTTGTTAGCAATAGATATTATTGATTGCTAATAGAAGTATAAGGATAGCAATGGCTATTGTCAATGCAATATTATTTATTCATCTTTCGGGAAGAGGCGCTATGTCCTTTTAAACGTGCAACTTAGGGAGATATTTTGCAGCCCAGTCTTTCTTCGGTGACTTTCTGGCGGATTTTGCATCGTTTCAGGAGGTCTATCGTCTCCCTGTAATGTAGGCCGATGGACTCACTTGTCATCGACTTCAGTATCTCCAGGTCCCTGACCCTGACCGGATGGTCCAGGCCCAGGTAGGCCCTGTGGTCCGGGTTGATCCAAAAATAGAGATATTCGTAGGTATCCTGTGACGGGGTCGGCGATATCCTCCTGAGCATGCTACCCTGGGGGACGCTGTCATAGTGGGTATTGCCGAAACTCATGACATACCCTTCCTGGGTAAGCCATTCGGGATATCGATCGAGCAGCTCCGCGGCGAGTTGATTCTCGATCAACAGCCGCGCACCTTTCGTGGTGCTTTGGAGCCCCATTACCCTTGCAAGGGTGTCGTCCTGGGGCAGCCTTTTCTCATAATTCTCAAAAGTGAGGCGAGGCTCAAATTGAAGCTCGCCTTTCACGATGGCGCCCCTCAGGAGCAGCCCCTGGTGGATTAACCGCGCGTACACGGAATGCAGCTGCTCCAGGGCGGCATGGATATCATCGCCATAGAGGAGCAGACTATCGCTGAACATTGCGACCGTGACATGGTCGTTCCGGCGGCAATATTCCGAGAGGCTTTCGAAGGTAATATCGTAAAAGAGGTTCAGTTTATCCTTCGCCACGTTCGGATTGAGCCTGTAATAGCCGGAGATGCCCAGCAGATCCCCGTAATAGGTAAATTTCATGAATATTCATTCCCTCCTGTTGTTGCAGAAGGATATCATAGGAGTGGACGGATCGGCAAGTCGCGCGCAGGGGGTCTTGGGTAGTGCCGATGGCATATAGTCCTCAATTATGCTAACATGAACCGGAGAAAATCTATGAACAGAGACGAGACAATACGTGGTAATTGCCCGGCCGTTGAGGAGATTGCGATGGATGCTGCTGCCGTAAATGTTGTCGAGTGCGCTCATTGCGGGCAAATTCTGCAGGTCCCCGCCGGGCTCACTGCATCCACGATTACCTGCCCTGAGTGCGCCTCCCGGTGGATTCAGTTTCCCTATAAAATCCTCGATTTCGTACAGGGTACGGCGGCATGGCATGACTGGCGGAACCAGGGCCTCGGCGCCTCGGATGCGCCTGTCATCATGGGTGAAAATCCCTGGAAAAAACCGGAATGGCTGCTCAAGGCGAAACTCGGCGGCTTAAGCTTCGGCTCAAACGAAGCCATGCGTCGCGGGAACGAGCTCGAGCCGGAGGCGAGGGAGTCTTATGAGCGGGTAAGGGGAATCAAAGTCCGGCCCGTATGCCTCGTGAGCACCCGCTACGAGTGGCTGAGGACAAGCCTCGACGGACTTGCCCATGACGGCAGCACGGTGATCGAGATCAAATGCGGAAAAAGTACGTACCGCCATGCCGCGTCCAAACGTCAGGTCCCGCCCTATTATCAGGGCCAGCTTCAGCATATTCTTGCCGTCACGGGACTCGACGAGATCGATTTCTGGTGTTACATGCCGGACCGGCCGGAAGTCCATCTTTGCATAAAACGGGATGACCCTTATATAGAGAGGCTTATAGAAGCAGAAGAGAAATTCTGGCAGGAGCTCAAGAGAAGAAGAGAGCTTCAGGGGGACCCGGAACAGTCTGAATCTCAAGTTTAACCAATTTTAGAGGATTTATTTTGTTCCTTTCATGGCGGTCTTTGGTTCTTTTCCTGCTGCTTTTTTCTGTGCTTCGGGGGTTTTTTCTCCGGGAGGACTGGTCATCAATGTTTTAGGTATCGTATAAGGGAGAAGCACCAGGTCGGCAACGAGTGAGAACGGCAGATCGACACATGCGGCATGGGCGCATTCCAGGTCCGCCAGATGCATTCTGGTCCCGGAAAACACCTTATTCTTTTGATTCTCTTCCGTGAGGCTGACCAATGTCGCACATCCCGGGGCAGTGGCGGCTGTCGCACATAAAAACAGCAATAAGATAAAAGGCTTTTTCATAGCTGGTCCGTAACCACCTCTTAATTTTCCCGCGATCATGACGTGTTGTCAATCTGAAAATTAACTTTTTTTAATAAGACTTCATTCTCCCGCTTGATATACGGGCCGCCGTGATTAATGTAATAAAGGGGTCGCGGCTCATCCAGCCGCACTCCTGTAATTCCACCTTTGTAAATATGTTCTTGAAGAGACGATGGGAGTGAACTCTTGCTGAATGAGGTGAGGAATGCGAAAAACTGCTTTTTTCCTGCTTTTCTGGTTCATCACGGGAACTGCACCGGTATTTGCTCAGGAAATGATTTATCACAACGGGACCACTTTTATGACTTCCTCGGATACGTCATCCTACGCCTGGGGAGCTACCTACCTCGAAGGTCTGGGTGAGCACGCGGCGTGGAGCATTACGTACATGAACGAAGGGCACGTCTCGAACCACAAGCGCGACGGGCTTGCGCCGCAGCTCTGGGGAAGGGTCAATGTCCTTGGCAGGCGGGTATCTCTGGCCGCGGGCGCAGGGCCTTATCTTTACTATGATACGGTGCTGTCGACGACGGACACAAGCTATTCGAACGAGCACGGCGTGGGGGCCATGGCGAGCCTTTCGGCTACCCTTTACATGGGGGCACGATTTCTCCTCCAGGCCCGGGGCAACTGGATCTGGACCAAACAGAATGCCAATACCTATGTGGCGACCCTCGGAATCGGCTATCAGCTCGAGAAACCTCCTTCGCCGGGACCGCTCACGGGCGCCTCTCCCCAGGTCGATCCGAAAACTCTCAATGAGGTCACGCTCCAGGTCGGCTCCTCGGTCTTCAACGAGCGGAGCGACAGGTCCGGAGCAGCCCTGCTTGCCGAGTATCGACGCACCTTATGGCGTCACGTCGATGTAACGGTGGGATGGCTGAACGAAGATTATCCCGCATCGCGTCAAGGTCCCCTATCCCAGATATGGGCGGGGCGGAGCTTTTTTAACGACCACCTCTCTTTCGGGATCGGCGCCGGCCCTTATCTCGCCTTTGACCGAAGCGGCGACAGCACCATCACAAAATTGAATTGGGTGGTGGGCGCTACCGGCAGCCTCCGTTTTCTTTCCCATTGGGCGATACGCGCCACGTGGAACAGGGTGACCACCAGCAACAACCGCGATTCCGATATCTTCGTGGCGGGCGTCGGCTTTCGTTTTTGAGAGTTTATACCGGGAGCGAGGAAGGCGCAGTGGATTGAAAAAATAAAGAGCCCCGCCGGAACCTTTCAGGTGGGGCTCTTATACCTATTCCTGATTATTTCCAGACGCCGCAACCGATAAATATATTTTCCCCGTCCACCTTCTGTACCCAGGCCGTTTTAGCCTGCACTTTCTTGGTCGAGGGGTTCGTCCACATATAGTTTACCCAGCCGCTGCCTTTGGTCTTTGCCGTATCGATCTGTTCCTTCACGAAAGTCTTTCCCGAGGCATCCTTGACTTCCAGGTGGTTCTGACCGACGAGCTTCGGATTTCCTCCGTTGGCAAGCATAACGCCGCTGAAGTCCTGGACATGAATATACATGTCGCCTTTGGTGAACTGGCCTTTCGGGTTATTGAATTCCGCAATGGCCTTATCTTTACCGTTTGCCTTCCAGAATGCCATCGCCTTTTCGACATTGGCTTTTGCTTCCTCCTGTGTCGCAGCCTGCGAGATAAAAGCGGCACAGAAGACCAGCACCATCATCACAACCAGACCCGTAATAATTCGTTTCATAAATCCCCTCCATCTTTTATTTTTGCTGCCTTTATTTTTTATCGGTGGATTACCTGATCCCTTAAGCGAACATGATTTATAAATTATTGTTATAATAGCTTTTGCTGGATGAACAATAGTGTAGAACATCGCTGAATCGTGCGGTCGGTTCCATATGTCTTACGACGGATTTCCCGAGAGCTCGCATGAGTGCGGGAACCGATAGAGGCGGAGGCGGGACCGGTGATATGTCGAGCCCTTGTCCCGCCTCCATGTTCTCTTACGCCGGACGGTCGCCTTCGTTCTTTTTAACGACTCCCGAATCTCTTCTTTCTAATCGGTTTTATGGGGCACATCGTGCTTTTCCTTTATCCATGCCGTAGTCTGAAACGCGATCTCCTCCTTCATCTGGTAATTCCTTGCGATCTCCTCCGATTCTTCGGGGCCTATCTCTTTATGGGCCTTGATGAAGATCTCCCCTTCTTCATCCGCGATATGATGCTCCACCGAGGTGTGGAGAAGACCGATCCTGGCCAGCCATTCATTCTCGCCCACCGGTATTTTCACCATGTCGTTCAACATGGTCCTTGCCTCTTCGTGCTCCTCGTAGCCTTTCACCACCAGGTCCTTCAGCTCATCGCTTTCTTCGAGCCTCGGATAGAACAGTTGTTCCTCCCCTTCCATGTGAAGGGAGAGGTTCTCGGCCAATTCGGAGAACAGGGCGTCCCTCCCCGCCGCCGCGAACCTGATTTTTTGGAACAGCATCTTTACCTCGTTGTGCTCCTTGTTGAGGAGGCCGAAGATATCCTTCGACCGTGTCTTCATCCGGTAATACTCCGCCGGCCGAACCCGTCCGGTGCGCTCCCCGTCGGTCAGATCGAGCCTGTAGTCTTCGCCGAATTTGTCCATATGCTCTTCGATTACCTCCTCACTCGGCACCCAGTGCCCGTTTACCACGTTCTGGTATTCAAAATAACGGTCATTCTTGTCCACCTGGTCCACCGGCTTGAAATCCATCCCCACTGCCGTCAGGTTCACCTGGCTCTCCAGGATGTCCCGTACGTATTTGATGTTCGGCTCGAATACGATGGGGGCGGGCAGGCGCTTCGGGAGGAGTTCCTCCGCATCCTTCTTCGTATATTTACCCATGAGCTCCACGGCGTTCCTCAGGTGTCCGAGCTCCATATCCAGGTGGAGCTCCCATATTTTTCTGATCCTGGGGTCGAGCTCCTTTTCCATAAAGGAGTGGTAGAGGTAGCACTCGTTATACTCGTGGACGACCATCATCTCGAAGGAGTCCATCCGGGGGTCGAGGAGGCTCTCATACTGGGAGACGTGCTGCTCCTCGATCATCCCTATCTCGATATAGAGGCCCCTGCCGACGGGGTCGGTGATGCGGTTCGCCATGTTCATGTAGAAGTTCATGGTCTGCTGCTCTGCTGCGACGAGGGTGAGGATATAGAGGAGGTCCTTGGAGTCTGCCTTCTTCGGGTCGATGGGAGCCCTTATAGAATCGAAAGGGTGACGGTGCTCGACTATGGTGGGTCTTCCCGGCATTACCTCCGTGTAGTCGTGGACGAGCTTATTGGCCTGCTTTCCTTCCAGGGTCTCCATGAGGTTGGAATAGCGGTAGAGGTGGTCGAAGTCCTCGAGAAGCCCGAAGTCGAAGACCTGCTTTACGTAAGGGTCGGTGACGGTGCGGGCGAGATAGGCGGTAAGGTCTACGGCGACCTGCTCGTAGCCTATGGTATTTTCGAGGATAGACTCATTGCCGGGGATGAGCCCGCTTATTGCCTTCTGCTGCTGCTGCTCGATCCTCCTTTGAAAGGCGAGCTGTTCCTTGAGCTCGGTCCGCTTCTCCATCCGGTTGAACTCATGGAGGAAGAGCGCTGCTTCCACTTCGAGGGCGTTCATGAGGATTACACGACAGCGGGTATAGGGATCGACCTCCTCCTTGTCATAGGGGCGGCCGGCGAGCTCACTCCAGTTGCGCACCTGCTTCTCCATTGGTAAGCCTTTTTCTTTCAGGGGGTTGAACGTCATGACATTTCTCCTTTTCGTGTGGCTTAAATGCGTATTTCCACACTTAAAGGGACAATAAGTAAGGCGGAGGTGGTTGTCAATCCGCGTTCATGGCGCATCTGTATTCACGGAAAGGGCCTGTTGCGCGGACCCGCGATATCGAATATAGTATTACCGTGAAAAATAGAATGAAAGGGAGAGCGGCGCCCGCAGAACGCCTGCTGCCGGGTTCCGTGTGAATATGGCTGTGCCCGTATGAACTCAGAAAGGGTTAATTGATTTGAGAACAGACCCCGACTCCGAAATATCCTTGAGGCGCCTTCAGACCCTTACGGATTGCATTTTTGCCCTCGCGCTGATCCTGCTGGTAATTCTCATCGAAAAGCCTCCGGAAGGCATGAAGGCCACGGAAGAGAACATAAAGAGGTACATAATAGGCCAATTGGACACATTGGTCGCCTATATCATCACTTTTCTCAGTATCGCCTTCTACTGGTTTTTCAACTATAATCAGAGTAAACATTTCAGACGGTCCGATGCCGTCCACGTGTGGCTTACCCTGATCACCCTCATGCTCGTGGGTCTTCTGCCCTACTCGAACTCCCTCACCGTGGCCTTCGACCATTCCTTTTCCGTCCACATCTTCTACAGCATTATCGTTTTTGTCGTGGGCCTCTTCTTCTGCGCCGACTGGCTTTATGCCACACACCACGACCGCCTCGTCGACCGCTCCATAAAGCCGGGTACCGTGGAGGAGCTGATCGTGGAATCCCTCGTCCAGCCTGTTGCGGCCCTTCTCTCTGTGGGCGGCGCCATGATCGGCACCTTCTGGTGGCAATTACCCTTTCTCCTGGCGCCCTTCGCCATCATCACCATAAGCAGACTGTGGGCCTACAGAAGGGGAAAAGGCGTGAGTGGAGAGGGAGTTGCATAGAGACGCAGGGAATCGGTTTTTCAAATCAGGTGCTCACGCCGCCATTCGCGCGCGACAGATCGTCCTTAATTGACCCGCCCAAAGCCCCATCGGGTTCCGCCTTGTCATCCGTTGAATAGATGACTAGATTTGAACGAAAGCCGCTGACTGATGCAACCGCCGTGGAGGATTTAGCGCGGTACGGGAGAAAGGGTCGGAAACAGCGAAAAAGACGAGCTGAAAAGGCATTTCCAAGCATTCTGCTTTGAAACAGATCCGGGCGGATATCAGCCTGCTCCGATCTCCCTGATAGCCTTTTGGGGATAATGTAGTGATCCACGCTTTCTACTCGAAGTTCAATCCCGGCAAATGAAGGCGCATGAGAAGAACCGGAAGGCGCGGACCCGGCGGCCCGGCAACAAGCCAGATGCAAGGAGTGTGGAAAGCATGGGAATTTTCAGGCCTTCACAAGATATGAAGAATTTCATTCGCTTCTTAAGTTCTATGCGTGAGTACCGATGGCGGGTTGCAAGCTCGGTCGTCCTTGGCATTTTCCAGTACAATATCCCCGTCGCCTTCCCATGGATACTCAAGGACCTCATCGACCATATTTTCCTGGGAAAGCCCAGCGCGGCGGGCCTCACTTTTAACCAGCTCATGGGGGCCGCGGTGCTGCTTTTCCTGGCACTGGCGGCGATCACTTATTTCAGGACCTTAGTCACAGACCGGCTCGCCCAGCATATGACCTTCACTCTGCGGTCATCCCTTTTCCAGCACCTCCAGAGGCTGCCCATGGACTTCTTTCAGAGGTTCCAGACCGGCGCCATCTCATCCCGGCTCATTACGGACGTCAATATGGCCCAGGATGTGATCAACGTCGCCGGGGCCAATTTCCTGATGGATGTCACCACCCTTACCACCATTACGGTAGTCGTCTTCCTTATGAACTGGAAACTGGCCCTTGTCGCCTATTGCTCCCTCCCTTTATATCTGCTCATGCAGAGCGTCACCGGGAGAAGGATGCGGGATAATGCCCGGGAATCGAGGAGGCGGATGGAGCTCATCGAGGGGGACCTGCACGAAACGGTTTCCGGGATCTCGGACGTAAAAAGCTTCACCTTCGAAGAGGCTGAGTTCGGGAGATTTTGCGAGCGGTACAAGGGCTACCTCGAGGCGGTCTACAGAAACATCCGGACCCGCGGGATCTCCCTTGCCATCACCACTGCCCTGACCCGTATCCCCGCAGTGCTCGTGATCTGGGTCGGCGGCCTCATGGTGCTCGACCGAAGCCTCACGATCGGCTCTCTCATGGCCTTTTACGCGTATCTCGAGATGATTTACGGTCCCTTGACCCGCCTTAGCGAGGTAAACATCCAGATCGCCAATGCGAGGGCGGCTATGGACCGCCTGTTCCAATTGCTCGATACCAAGCCCGAGATCCAGGCGAATCCCTCGGCGAGGCTTATCGTACACGGCGGGAGGATCTCCTTTGACAATGTCGTCTTCGGCTATCGCCCGGAACAGCCGGTCATCAGAAGAGTACGCCTCGAGATCCCGTCCGGGCAAAGCATCGCCCTGGTCGGCGAGAGCGGGTCGGGGAAATCGACTATGATAAAGCTGCTGATCCGGTTCCACGACCCCTGGGAAGGGAGGATTTCTATCGACGGCCAGAACGTGTGCGAGGTGGATATCTCGTCCCTCAGGTCCCAGATCGCGGTGGTGCAACAGGACATGACCCTCTTCAGCGGCTCCGTTGAAGATAATATCCGACTGGGAAAACCGGGCGCCACGCGGCAGGACGTGATCGAGGCGATCGAGCTTGCAAACGCGGCATCCTTTATCGATGAGCTGCCGGAGGGATTGGACACCAAAATCGGTGAGAGGGGCATGAGCCTTTCCGGAGGTCAAAAACAGCGGATTGCCATCGCCCGCGCCTTTTTGAAAAACGCCCCCATACTCGTACTCGACGAATCTACGTCAAACCTCGACACCGTTTCCGAGACCTTGATCCATCAGGCCCTTAAACGGCTTATCCAGAGACGCACCACCATAATCATCGCCCATCGGGTGTCGACGGTGATGCTCGCGGACAGGGCCGCCGTATTCTGTCAGGGCGAAGTGGTCCAGCAAGGCTCGCACGAGGAGCTTCTGCAACAGGTCGAAGGCCAGTATAGCCGGCTTTACGGCGTTGGTCTTGCGAAGGAGGATATCAACGAGGCCGCGTCTGCTTTGAGCAGGCTCGGCAGATAGAGGAGCCCGAAGGATTGCTTTCACTCACCGGCCATGGGCGGTGAAGAGGTGGAAAATGAGATGGTACGGGAGGCGCGAGGCAAAAAAGGATTCCCCCCTATACCGGTTCAGAGCTTAAGGTGAGGCGATGATGGGCCCGGATGAGAACCCACTGTCGCCGTCTTCCAAAGCGGCTCCCGCAATAAACATTTTTGATTGGCAGCTTTGGAAAGGGTTCTGGGGGATCGCAAAACTCTATTGGTTCTCGGATGAAAAATGGAAGGCCCGCGGCGTCCTGGGGCTTCTTTTGGTCTTTCTCTTTGCCTTTTCAGGCATGAATATCACTCTCAACTTCGTGGGCAGGGATTTCATGACGGCCCTGGCCGAGAAGAATTTGAGCGAGTTTTACCGCAACATGACCATCTACATCGGGGTTTTCATCGTGGCCACCCCGGTGGCAGCCTTCTTCTCATATGTGATCAGAAAACTCGGAGTCAACTGGCGGCTATGGCTCACAAACTATTTCATTTCCCGGTATTTCGCCAACCGGGCTTATTACCGTATCGACCAGGAAGGCAAGATCGATAACCCCGACCAGCGAATCTCGCAGGATATTTCGTCCTTTACCCTCCAAAGCCTTGAATTCCTTTCCCTCCTCTTCTTCTCGGTGGTCCAGTTTTTTACTTTTGTAGGTATTCTGTGGTCGATTTCGACGCGTCTCGTAATCGTGCTCACCATCTATGCCACGGTAGGCACCGCCCTGACCATGCTCTTCGGCAAGAAACTGATCAACCTGAACTTCCTGCAACTGAGAAAAGAGGCCGATCTCAGGTACGGCCTCGTCCATACGAGGGATAATGCCGAATCGATCGCTTTTTATCAGGGGGAGGAGAGGGAAGCTTCCCAGGTAAGGCATCGCCTCCGCAACGCGGTGGCGAATCTGAACCTCCTCATCGGGTGGCAAAGGAATCTCGGGTTTGTGGCAAGGGCCTACGAGTATCTCATATTCGTAATCCCCTATGCGGTCATAGCCCCCCTCTACTTCAACGGACAGATAAAATTCGGCGTCATCACCCAGGCGGCAGGGGCCTTTTCCCAGGTATTGAGCGCCCTGTCGATCGTGGTCTCCCAATTCGAACAGATCGGCGCCTTTGCCGCCGGCATCGCCCGTCTCAAGGCCTTTTCCGATGCCATAGCGGGCATCAGGCGAGACGAGATCACAGGAATATTGCCTACCATCGAATCAATCGAGGAACCTCGTCTTGCCGTGGAGCATATGACCCTGAAGACGCCCAACTACGGCCATACCCTCTTTGAAGACCTTTCCCTTTCCGTTCCAACCCGCGGCAGCCTGTTGATCATGGGCGCGAGCGGTGCGGGCAAAAGCTCTTTGCTCCGGGCCCTGGCGGGATTATGGACGTCCGGAACGGGCCGGGTCATACGACCGCCGCTCGGGGACATGCTCTTCCTCCCCCAGAGCCCCTACATGATTTTGGGCTCTCTGAGGGAACAGCTCCTCTACCCGCACCTCACCCGCAAGATCAAAAAGGAAGAGCTTTCCGAGATATTGAACAGAGTGAGGCTCGAAAACCTCGCCGAAAGGGTCGGAGGGTTCGATTCCCAGATGGATTGGGGCCATCTGCTCTCCCTGGGTGAACAGCAGCGTCTCGCATTCGCGCGCCTCCTTTTGTCGGCCCCCCCTTATGCCTTTCTCGACGAGGCCACGAGCGCCCTTGACGTCCGGAATGAAACCCATCTCTACACCCTTCTCAAAAAAGCGGGGACCACCTACGTCAGCGTGGGCCACAGGCCAACCCTCATCGGCCATCACGATTATGTGCTCGAATTAAAAGGGGAAGGTCGTTGGAGGCTGGTTTCGGCTGCGGCCTTTCATCAGAGGTTGGCGGGGCATGAATAAGAATCAGGAGAGTTTCTTGACCACCGAGCCGTCCTCTATTACCGGACCTTCGAAATCGGCCCTTTTTATTTCGGGATAGAGGATACAATTGGTCCCTACCTGGACCTTATCCGGGACTTCCGCACGCCTCCCCACGAGGGTCAGACCGGAATTGAGCTGCTCGGGAAATTCGGCATTGGCCTTTCCCGCGTCACCCATACCGATAGTGCATTTCCTTCCTATGATTACGTGCTTGTCGACGATACAGCGGTACAGCCGGGCGCCCTCTTTGATGACCGTGTCATGCATGATCACGGAATCCTTTACCATTGCTCCGGGCGCAATCAGCACCCCCGGTGAGAGCACGGAATGCTCCACCCTGCCCTCGATCACGCAGCCCGGGGATATGGCCGATTCAGACACTTCGGCGCCCGAGGTGACGCATATGGGGGGCCGGTCGAAAGAGATCTCCTCGCCGATTACATTCGTTCTGGTTCTCCAGGCTTCCGGTTCGAGGGGTGAATTCGGGTCCAGGAGGTCCATGTTCGCGTCCCAATAGGCCTGGACCGTACCCACATCGCGCCAGTAATCGGTGAAAAGGTAGGCATAGACACTACCCTCTTTCATGGCATTGGGGATGATGTGGTGTCCGAAGTCTTCTTCCTTGGTCCTTTTGAGCATTTTCAGAAGGTAATCCCTGTCAAAGACATAGATCCCCATGGAGGCAAGGTTGGACCGGGCCTTCTTCGGTTTTTCCTCCCAATCGATGATCCTCGACTCGCTGTCGATAATGCCGATCCCGAAGTTCGGCGTCTCGATCCAGGGGACTTCGATCATCCCGATCGTCACCTTGGCTGCCCTCTCGCGATGGAACTCAATCAGCAACCGGTAATCCATGGCATACACATGATCTCCCGAGAGGATCAGGACGTCCTTGTAATCATTTCCGGAGCCCAGGAATTCGATGTTCTGCCTCACCGCATCGGCCGTGCCCCTGTACCAGTCCCAGTCGGTCTCGCCCGTTTTGGGGGGGAGGATCCGGATGCTCCGGGTGCGGCCCGTCAGGTCCCATGATGAGCCGTTGCCGATATGGTCCATCAGGGAAAGGGGTTTGTACTGAGTAAGGACGGCGACCCTTGTGAGCCCTGAATTGGCGATGTTGCTCAGGGTAAAATCGATGATCCGGTAGATGCCCCCGAAGGGCACCGCAGGTTTTGCCCTCCTGCTCACGAGAATATTGAGCCTGCTTCCCACGCCGCCCGCCAGAAGCATGGTGATCGTATCTCTCATGTGATTATTTCTCCCGGCCCGTACTTGACCTTATGAAAATGTTTTTGCACGACACCCGGATAGACCGTCACCCCGTGGGAGATCTTCAGTTTGGCCGGGATAGAGGCCTCCCTCCCGATAATGGTAAGCTCCTCGGGAGGGTTACCCCCGATCTCGGTTCCCTTGCCGATTACCGCGCCCGTATCGGCAATCACACCCCTCACCTGGGCGTCTCTTTCCACGGTAGCCCCGAAAAAGAGTATGGAATCTTCCACGATTGCCCCATCGGCCACCCTCGATCCGGGAAAGAGTATGGAATTCCTCACGGTCCCTCCTATATGACAGCCGGAGTAAAAAAGAGAATTATGGATCGAGGCCTCCCGGCCGACCAGGGCCGGCTGACCGTCGCGAATATTACTGTGCTCGAGGTTCGTGATAATCTGCCATGATTTGAGGTCTATCTTCGGGTGGGGCCGCACGAGCTCCATGCTGGTGTCCCAGTATTCCCGGAATGTGCGGGTATAGCCCCAGTAACCTTCATGCTTGTAGCCATACACTTTTTTCCCCTTCACCAACTCCGGTATGATATCTTTACCGAACTCATGGGACTCTCTCAAGGCGTTCGCTTCGAGGACCTTGACGAGCAGGCGCGGCTCAATCACGAAGATGGTCAGTGATGCCCATTCGTAGGGCGGCTTCTCAGGCTTTTCAACGTAGTGGAGCACCCTGCCGCCCCTCGGGTCTTCATCGCGGATATGGCCGATACCGAAGCGATTCGCGCCGTGCTCCGGAATTTTCGTAAACGCCATGGTAAGGTCGGCTTTCGTTTCAAGGTGAAAATCGATGAGCTTCCCGTAATCCATACTGTAGACGTGGTCGCCCGAAAGGATGATTACCAGCTCTGTCTTGTTCTGCTCGATAAAATGAAGGTTCTGGTACACGGCATCCGCGGTTCCGCGATACCACTTCGATTCGTGAGGGCCCTGAAAAGGGGGAAGGACGGTGGCAAACCTGTTTCTCCCTACCATATCCCACGGCATGCCGTTGGCGATGTGCTGCATGAGATGGAGGTGGCGATATTGGGAAAGAATGCCCACCTTCTCTATGCCGGAGCGGGAGAGGTTGCTCATGGCAAAGTCGATGACGCGATAAAGGCCGCCGAAGGGCATCACGGATTTTGGTCTGAAAAAGGTGAGCACCCCCAGGTCGTCCACCCTGCCGCCTGCGAGGATAAGCGCCAGTACGTCTTTCATCTTTAGATCCTTTCCTCCCGAAGCTCCGGGTTACTTACATAAATGTACGACAGTCCATATGAATATTCCAGACTGCAGTCCCTGGGAATATTGAATTTAAAAAAGGGATTGTATTTAGCTCTTGCCGTCGAAGATGCCGTCGATGAAGGGATTTTGGAGGGGCTGGTGGAGCCACCTCATTTCCCACGAGGTGACGCTTTTGGCCTTGGCGTCATAGGTATAATCCAGGTGGACGGCGGCTTTGGCTCCGGGGGTAACCGCGGTGAGGACGACTTTATGTTTCTTGGAATCCGTCTCGTTAAGGACCATCACGGCAAAGGCGTTCTCTGCCAACGCCTTTTCCTTGATTCTCCGTATGAGCACCTCCCTTTGCTGTCCGTCCCGCGTCACGAGGTTAGCCACCTTCATATTGCCGTCCTCATGGGCAAAAAAGACCATGGTTTCGATCTTACCCTTTGAAGCAAGCTCGGTTTTCACCCTTTCGGCAGCCTTTTCAATGGCATTTTTGAACGCCTCATTTACAGGGGGAGGAGAGGCCTTGGCTTTCGGCGCGACGCGCTGTGCTGCAGGCGCGGGAGCGCCCTGGACAGAACCTGGTGCGGAAACCGGCGCTTCCTGCGGGGTTCCATCGGTGGGGCGAGGTTTTCTTCTTCTCTTTCTGAACATTTTTCTATTATAACCTATAACATAAGGTTATAAGGTAAAAAAAATGAACCAGTCAGGGTCAAAATAAGAATAAATTTCCCCGATAGGCCATCCCGAGGCCCCCTTGCGCCGCACGTAAAGGCATAATGGCATTTCTTTAAAAACAACAATGATCATAAATTCCTATAATATCAGGGTATTATCATTTGGAGCCTCCGAAGACGCGATTCCCGTTGATTCCTTACCTCCCTCATTGATATAATTCCTTTTAATGGATAAGAAAGAGACGTGGGAGAGACTCCTTCAGATCGGAGTGGTCGAAGGTCCCATGATCAAGGGAAGATGGGACCTCACAGGAGCCCATCTTACATGGGCGTACCTGCGGGAAGCGGACCTCGCGGGCGTCTGCCTTGACGGCGCGTTTCTCAGGGGGGCCGATCTTACGGGGGCCGATCTCAGGGGGGCCGATCTCGCGGAAGCCCGTCTCACCGGTGCGAACCTCAAGGGCGCCAATCTCGTGGGCGTCGGCCTTGTGGGGGCCCACGTAGGAGGTCTCGATCTCAGGGACGCCAACCTCAGCGGCGCACGGCTCTCGGGACTTAACCTTACGAGCGCAAACATATCAGGGGGCCATCTCGCCTGGGCCGACCTTCATGATGCGAACCTGAGGGGGCTCGATTTCAGCGCCATCGATCTCACCGGGGCCAATCTTGCGGGTGCAAATCTGCATGGAGCCAACCTTCGGGAGGTTTCTTTGCGGTTTGCCGATCTCACCGGGACCGGACTGGGCAGCGCAGACCTCGGGAATGCTAATTTAAGCGGCCTCGACCTCAGCGCCTGCGATCTGGGCGAAGCAAAATTGAAGGGCGCCGACCTCCATGAGGCCAACCTCCGTGGGATCGATCTTAAGGGTTGCGATCTCAGGGGTTGCGATCTCAGGGGTTGCGATCTCAGCTCCTTCAATCTCACTGAAATCAATCTTACCGGGGCGGACCTTACGGGTGCCGATTTGAGCGGGGCGGACCTTACCGGGGCGGACCTGAGCCATTGTCGTCTCATACACGTGAACCTCACGGGGGCGAGGCTCAAAGACTGCCTGATCCATGGGATTATCGTGGCCGACGTGATCCTTGAGGACGCCTGGCAATCGAATCTTATCATTGCTCCAAAGGGTCGGCCCATAGTTGCCGTGGATGATCTCGAGGCCGCCGAACTCCTCAGCCTCTTTCTTTATCGTCCCCGGGCGAGGAGGATGGTTGATGCGGTTTTTTCGAACGTGGTGCTTATCCTGGGGAAATTCACGAGGGAACGGCGGATGATCGCCCATGCCCTCCGGAGAGAGCTGGGGGGACTGAATTATACCCCCGTGCTCGTGGACCTCGAGGGACGGGAGAATTACGACCTTAAAGAAACCGTCTCCCTCCTGGCCCGCATGTCCCGGTTCGTAGTCGGAGACATTACGGAGACCGGGGGTATCCCCATCGAGCTGGCAGACGTCCTGCCGTACCTGTCAACCGTGCCGGTCCAGCTGATTTCACAGGGATCTTCGAGGGAGGGCCGTCCTTTCGAGTCGCCGAAAAAATTTCCCTGGGTTTTACCTCTTTTCAGCTACACGGACAGCCGGCATGCCGTCGCCTCTTTACGGGAAAGCGTGATCCTGCCGGCCGAAGCACGGAGGGGGACGCAGGGGAAGGACGAAGTCTCTCGTGAAAAGGGGGAAGGAGTACCCGCAGAAGAAGGCCCGCCTGAAGAGAAGGCATTCACTTCACTATAGGGGCTGTTTTGTTTTAAGGTTACGATATAGGATATTAACGGCCTGATATGCATCCCTGGCTGCCTGGGGGCCGGTGAATTCGAATACGGTATATCTGCGCCTTCCCGGTTCAGGGGTCCAGTCAATCAGCAGATGGTAGGGATGCTTCATCCTTTTTCTCATGCCCACGAGCGAGCTGAGTCCCAGGCTTACCATTCGCATAATCGGCAGATGCTGCAGGATCTTGTCTCCTTCCTTTACCCCGACCCTGTTGACCGAGTCCCGGGGGATCTGGCCCAGCTCCTCTCCGTCCTGACATACAAAGACAAAATAGGAGTCCGTGATAAGGCATTCCACTTTCAGCAGGGATTGGCGGACCCTGTCGAGTCCCCCGATATAGGTACCCACGGAGAACATCTGGGCCGGTTTGAGCTGTTCCGCCAGGTCCCTTTTTTTCAGCCGGCCGTTGTTCACCCAAAAAATACCGTAAAGTATGAGCACCACGAGAAGGACCCAGAAATAGCCGAATCCAACCACGTAAAGGGTGAGGGTGATCACCACGGTGAGTGCAACCCTCTGGAAGACAAGGGCGGCTTCCCGTTCGACGGGGTCCGTCTTCCGACTGAAAAAAGACCGCCACTTCCCGGTCGAAGGAGGTCCGGTGTCCGCCCCGGCCCGTGGGGCCCCATGGACCTTCTGCTCCATGGTCTTCTCCATTTCCGCTAACAGGTCATCCGCCCGTTTTTTTACGTTATAACCCTTTTCTTCTTCCCTGGTGGTCAAAACAGAGCCTTCAGATCGTCATTCTTTAGGAGGCGTTTCAATCTCACGAAATAGTAGTATGAATAAGAGACAATGGCAACAGCAAAATGCGGAGGGCAAGAGCCATCCCGGGCCCGGATCGCCTCCCCGTTCCCGGCGTTGACGACCCGTGTGACGTTATTGTCGATTATCTTT
>DASXUJ010000122.1 GCA_036504895.1 Syntrophorhabdaceae bacterium | reverse complement strand
TATTTTACCCTCGTGGAAAAAATGGGAAAACTTGCCGCCCAACTGGCCAAAGGAAGGCCCGAAGAGATAAAGGTGGTCATGGTGGGCAAGAACTTCGAAGAGGACCTGTGCGAGAGGAAATTCGACGTGCCTTTCAGCTATCAGCCTTTTACCATCGGTGCATTAAAAGGGTTCCTGGATGTGAGTCTGAAAGAGGCGGTAACCTTCATCAACGCCCCCTATCTCGCAAAAGACAGGGGGATAGTGGTGGTGGAAGCAAAGACGGAGCAGTACGACAAATTCAACGACCTGATCCTCTTCGTCCTGAAGACCGACCTGGAGGAGATCAGCATCGCAGGCACGGTTTTTGCCGATAAATTGGGACGCATTGTGCTCCTTAACGGGTTCCACCTGGATATAATTCCGGAAGGGGCTTTCCTCCAATTCAGGATCTCCGACAGGCCCGGCATTATCGGCAAGGTCGGTACGATCCTCGGTAACTACAATGTCAATATCGCGGGTCTCGGAGTCTCCCGTCCCATCAGCGGAGAAGAAGTGGCTTTTGTTTCCGTGGACAATCCGATCGAAGAAGAAGTGCTCGAGGGGATTCTGGGAATAGACGGAATGATCGAAGCCAAACTGATCGATCTCTAAACCCGGTTTCAAAAAAAGATTCACCGCTGGAGATGGTCCCTGCCGAGAGACCGTCGATCATTGCCGTTCCCCTTTTCCTCTCTACGCCCAAAAAAGGATAAGCCCTTTCAAAACAGGCGCTTTTCTGCTAAACTTTCTTCATGGCACCGAGAAAACGCGCCACGCCTTCAAAGCAGAAGAAGAATATTTTCCTTGATATTAAGGATAAATCAAAGATGAAGAGCCCGGGCGCGAGAAACTTCACCTTTATCTATTTTATCCTCGCCCTTATCGGTATCGTGGTGATCAACAGCTATTTTTTCAGGACGGAAGTAAAAACTATTGCCTATAGTGAATTTAAAGAGCTGGTGGCCAAGGGCAAGATCAGCGATGTGGTAGTCGACACCGATACCATTCAGGGTAATCTCACCCTTGAAGACGGAAAAAAAACCCCCTTTATGTCGAGCAGGGTGGAAGACCCCGATCTGGTAAAAGACCTTCAGAAGTCGGGGATCAAATTCTCGGGCTACTACGAAAATAAGATTCTGAAAGGCGTTATCTCCTGGGTCCTGCCTCTCGTCATCATCATCGTCATCTGGAACCTCCTCATGAGGCGGATGGGAGGCGCTCCCTCCAGCGTCCTCAATTTCGGAAAGAGCAGGGTACGGATTTACGGCGAAGATGAGATTAAAATCACCTTTAAAGATGTCGCAGGAGTGGACGAAGCGAAGCAGGAACTCGAAGAGATCATAGAATTCCTGAGGACGCCACAGAAATTCACAAGTCTGGGGGGTAAAATTCCCAAAGGCATACTCCTCGTAGGCCCGCCGGGCACGGGAAAGACGCTCCTCGCCAAAGCGGTGGCAGGGGAGGCAAAGGCGCCCTTCTTCAGCATGAGCGGTTCCGATTTTGTCGAGATGTTCGTGGGAGTGGGAGCTTCCCGGGTGAGGGACCTCTTTGCCCAGGCGCAGCAGAAGGCGCCCTGCATAATCTTCATCGATGAGCTTGACGCCCTTGGAAAAGCGAGAGGAATGAACCCGCTCTCTTCCCATGACGAAAGGGAGCAGACCCTTAATCAGCTGCTCGCCGAAATGGACGGTTTTGACACGAAAGCGGGCGTCATCATTATGGCGGCGACGAACAGACCGGAGATACTCGACCCCGCCCTTCTCCGGCCCGGAAGATTCGATCGCCACATTCTCGTTGACAGACCTGATATTAAGGGGCGAGAGGAGATACTCGCGGTCCACGTACGCCAGGTGAAGCTTTCAAAGGAGATAGATCTCAAAGTAGTGGCTGCGAGGACCCCCGGTTTTGTCGGCGCCGATCTTGCGAACCTCGTCAACGAAGCGGCCCTTCTCGCGGCACGGAAAGGTAAATCGTCGGTCGGCATGGCCGAATTCGAAGAATCTATCGACAGGGTGGTCGCCGGGCTCGAGAAAAAGCAGAGGGTAATGAGCAAGAAGGAGAAGGAAATAGTCGCCCATCATGAGACAGGCCATGCGCTGGCTGCGGAGCTCCTCGAGACCACGGACCAGGTGCACAAGATCTCCATAATACCCCGGGGCATCACCGCCCTCGGTTATACGATGCAGCTTCCCACCGAGGACCGGTATCTGATGACCAAGACGGAGCTACTCGACAGGCTGTGCGTGCTTCTCGGCGGCAGGGTTGCGGAAGAGACGATTTTCGGCGAGGTGTCGACCGGGGGTCAGAACGATCTCGTGCGCGCCACCGATATTGCAAAATCGATGGTAAAAGAATATGCCATGAGCGAGAAGCTCGGCCACATCACATTCGAGCCCGAGAGAAAGCCCCTTTTTCTGGACCTGGGGGCATCGTCTTCCCGCGATTACAGCGAGGCAACGGCACAGGAGATTGACGGCGAGATCAGAAGCATTGTGGAAAAGTGTTACGGTAAGGTGAAGACCCTGTTAAGTGAAAAGAAGACGCTCCTCGAGAAGGTGGCGAAGGTGCTTCTGGAAAAGGAGACCATTGAGGGCGAGGATCTGAGACGGCTCATTAAAGGACACGAAGAGGAAAATGAACAAGGGAAACTTAGAGAAACGGCAGATCGATCTGATTAAGGAATCTATCTGCGTCTTCACGAAGTGGGAGGAATGCAGGACCCTTTATAAAGAAGGGCTACTTTCCTTTGCCAAAATAGAAGACTTCGTGGACGACAGAGGCGGAAGCTGCCTTTTCAGGCTCAAGGAGATGTGTCACGGTCTTTTCAGGAATTCAAACGAGGCGAGTTATAAGGAGAAATTTTACGACATTACGGTAGGCTATATATTTCATGAAGCGATGAAGCTGAGAGAGAACCTCTATCAAATGGAGTATTATAAGCCGAAACACGATATCGATGCACACGAGCTTACGCCCCTTGAAAAGAAGATCGTTCATGAGATCGGCTCCCTTATTACGAAGGCCGAGAAGAGAACAGAGGAAGGTTTGAAACAAATAAAGGTCCTCTCCAGGGAACTCGTGGAACAGCTCAAGGACCTTATAAAGGTTTATAAAAATAATTACCTTATACCCCGGTTCATGTTTGAAAACGAAAAAACCCTCGTCCGTCTCTTCGGGAAGAAAGGCTTCGAAACTCTCCTCAATGATATGTATAAAGACGGCCGCTTATTGCTCATGTTCAAGGCCGCCCAAAGTTATCTGGAAAGTGAATATTACGGTCTCGCACGGGACCTTTTCCAGAGGGTGGGAAGGATTGACGGAAAGAACAAAACGGCCCTGTTCCTCTATCTCTATACCTCCGCTTTTCATTTTTACTTCAAGAACAGGTTTTTGAGGTCCCGCAACTATGCCGAGAAGGCCCTGGCGTTCACGGGAGTCTCTCGCTCGAGAGTCTACCGGGAAGCCCTCGAAGCACTGGTGACAGAGCTTTCCAAAGAGATGAAAGGTCCGAAGAAGCGGCCGGAGGAGATGTAGAATGCCTATTTATGAATATAGATGTGAAAAATGCGGCAACGAATTCGAGCTCATCGTCTTCAGAAACGATGAGCCGGAATGTCCGGCGTGCGGCGATAAGGCGCCCACGAAAAAAATGTCGTCCTTCGGGTTCTCGGCGGGGAGCAAATTTAAATCATCGGGATCAGGCTCGGGATGTGGCGGCTGCTCCTCCTCCAATTGCTCGTCCTGTTCCTCGTGAGCCTCTTATTCCAATCCGACCTGTCCCGGGGTAAGTCCGTTTTTTCTGACCCCTTCCCAGTGCCCCGATCGTGAACCTCACCACCGGCATCGCCCGTATTATCCAACAGGAGAGGCTCATTGCCTCCGGCGAAAAGGTGCTTCTCGGCCTCTCGGGAGGAATCGACTCAACAGTACTCCTCCACGTACTCCTCGAGATCAAATCTGCCCTTTCCTTTGACATAGGCATTGGCCACGTAAACCACCTCCTGAGGAATGAGGAATCGCTGAGGGATGAGGAGTTCGTAAGGTCCCTGGCAGAGCGCTTTTCCCTCCCCTTTCATGTGGCCAGGGTGAATGTGAGGCAGATAGCGGCTGATTCCGGAAAGTCCTTGCAACATGCGGGCAGAGACGTGCGTTACCGGTTTTTCACAGAGACGGCAATGCTTCATGGCTATCATAAAATAGGTGTGGCCCACACGCTGGACGATCAGGTGGAGACCTTTATCCTGAGAATAATAAAAGGCACGGGCATGAGGGGGCTTTCCTCGATTCCTATAAAAAGAGACAACATCATCCGGCCTTTTCTCCACACGGAAAGGTCGGACATAGACGCCTACAGGAAAGCCCATGATATACCCTTTGTGGCCGATTCATCGAATGAAAAAACTGTGTACGAAAGGAATTTCATCAGGAAACGGGTCATTCCGCAGATGGGAGAATTGAACCCTGCCTTCAGAAAAAAGATATTCCTTCTTCTCGGGGACCTCACCGCGATAAACGCGACCCTGGAGGAACAGACAGAGACGGTCGTGGGAACGGCGGTGTGTGGACCGGAAGGGGACGTTTCCCTGCCCGTGGACAGGCTCGTCAAGCTCGACGCCGAGACCAGGTTCAGGGTCCTGGCTCATCTCCTCGGACGTCTCGAGCCGGGCTTTCTCCCTCTGAGGGAGCATATGGCTCAGATCGAGAAGGTCCTCCGGGGGCAAAGACCCAATCTTGAAACCGCGCTGCCCCACCGGATAAGGGTGAAGAAAACCTATGGAACCCTCATTCTCACGAAGAAGACCCAATCACCCCCTGTGGGAGATACATATTCGGTCTTCGAAAAAGGGATTACCGTCTGCGAGGCCCTGGGTGTGACCTTTGGGTCGGAAGAATTTTCCGGGGGCACGGGGGGTATCGCCTTTTCTCCCGGTCCTTTTTCAGCCTATTTTGACGGGGAGAGCCTGGGGCCCCTCAGGGTGAGGACGTTTCGAGAGGGGGACAGGTTCACGCCCCTTGGTATGAGGCAGAGGGTGAAGCTTAAGGATTTCTTCATGTCCCGCAAGATTCCCAGAGAAGAAAGGAGGCATATCCCTCTTCTCCTCTCGGAGGACCGCATCATCTGGGTCGTCGGCTACCGGATAGACGAGCATTATAAGGCGACAAGGGAAACACGTCGCATCGTGCACATCTTCGCCGAGGTTGGCGGCTCTTCATGACGGCTGTTGTTGGTCCTCCCTTCGCTGTCAACCTTAATGCAAATTTTGATTGACATCAAAGAGGGGTATGGTATAAAAAATAACCTCAGCGAATCCGGAAGTCGGGACCCGCATCGAATCAAATAAAGAGAGAAGCGGAATTCGGGCAGATTACCACGCACGACAGATAACCGGAATAATGCATCATGAGCCGAGTGGGAGAGAGGGGAATATCCCCGTACCTTCCTTGCGGAGGAAATACTGGTGTAACTCATCTTCCGGGCCGGTTCTTGAGATAAGGTCAAGGAGAGTATAATCAAACAGAAGGAGTTTTGACATGTTATCACAGAGGGCTCAGGCATTAAAACCATCACCTACTCTTGCGATCAGCGCCAAGGAAAAAGCGCTGAAGGCCCAGGGGATCGATATTGCCGGTTTCGGGGCAGGCGAGCCTGATTTCGATACTCCCGAGCACATAAAAAAGGCGGCCATTGACGCCATACATGCGGGCTTCACCAAATATACCCCCGTGGCGGGGATAGATCCCCTGAAAGACGCCATAATAGAGAAATTCAAGAAAGATAACGGCCTCGAATATAAGCGGGAAGAAGTCATCGTCTCCTGCGGAGGAAAACATTCCCTCTACAACCTGTTTCAGGCAATATTGGGCGACGGCGACGAGGTGCTGATCCCAGCCCCTTACTGGGTATCTTACCCTCCCATGGTGGAGCTTGCCGGGGCAAAACCGGTAATAGTCGAGACCTATGAGGAGGAGGATTACCAGATTACCGCCTCTATGCTCAGGAAGCACGTGACGGACAGGACCAAAGCGATAGTCCTCAATTACCCTTCCAACCCGGCGGGCTCGATCTATACCCTGAAGAACCTGGAGGAGATCGGAAAGCTTGCAGTGGAAAAAGATTTCTACATCATATCCGATGAAATTTACGAGAAACTCGCCTATGACGAGTATGTCCATAAAAGCATCGCTTCCCTCGACCGCTCCTTTAAAGAGAGGACGATCATCGCCCATGGGGTCTCCAAGACCTATTCCATGACAGGGTGGCGTATCGGCTTCGCCGCCGGACCTAAAGATATTATAAGCGCCATGTCGAATATCCAGAGCCAATCCACCTCGAACCCCACTTCGATCGCTCAGAAGGCGGCGGTGGCGGCCCTTACCGGTCCTCAGGAGAGTATTGCCATGATGCTCGAGCAGTTCAAGAAGCGCAGGGATTTTCTGGTCACGGGGTTTGCAGGCATTCCAGGGGTCACATGTTACAACCCTAAAGGAGCATTTTACGTATTTCCCAATTTCAGCGCCATACTGGGCCGCTCCTACAAGGGAACAAAGATAGAGAACTCTACGGCCCTCACGGCGCTCCTTCTCGAAGAGTTCCACACCGCAGTCGTACCCGGCATCGAATTCGGAAAGGAAGGCCATTTGAGGCTCTCCTTCGCCACGTCCATGGAAATAATCGAGAAGGGGTTCGACAGGATCAGGAAGGCGGTAGCCTCACTGGCCTGAAGGCAGACATAAATGATTTCATGAAAATGCCACGGGCTGCGCTCCGTGGCATTTTTCACAAAAAAACTCAAATTTCACGCGGTTTGTCGCCCGTCCGGGCATATTCGAAATAATCCGAGATAATTCTCCTGTGGTCAAAGGCAATGAGGTCCGGCAGGTCATCTTCGCGAAAGATCGCCGCCCGCCTCGCATCATCCCTGCCCATGAGGGAACCGCTCCCTCGGGCGATAAATACCACGGACGCAGTGTGAAACCGGGGGTCCCGGTCGGGCCGGGAATAGACGTGAAACTGGCCGTCCAGGTCGACGTCAAGAGATGTCTCCTCTTTAGCCTCTCTCTTTGCCGCCTCCTCAACGGATTCCCCTATATCCACAAAACCGCCTGGAAGGGCCCAACCGGCGGGAGGGTTCTTTCTCTCGATAAGGACAATGCCCTCACCGAACCTGATAATTATATCTACCGTGAGGAAGGGTGTTTTGATCTCTCCCATGGTACGTCGCGTCTCTCTTTCCGCCGGATACCGGCATTGCCCGGAAGCATAACCTTAAATTAATATATACACGGCATGGAATCTTTGCCATGATAATTTTTAGTGATTAAAATACCGACAACCAGTGAAAAGACCTTTTTTTAATGTTCTGATAAATCCTCAAAAGGACTTCTATTTTATCTTGACTGATAGGGTTACAACCTGTTTAAAATAGTTTACCTTTCGAAGCATGTTCCACGGCCGAAACCCAGTGGGAAGGCTGAACAAAAAATGAATACCTGAGGCGCCGGCAACTGCTTCTTCTATTGTTCTTGTCTGCAAAGGGAAATTCAGTTTTCCGTTGGTTTAGGTGCACATAAAGGAGAAGGGCCAGTGAAGGCGTTGGTCACGGGAGCGAACGGGTTTATCGGAAGCCATCTGGTTGAAAAGCTGACGCGTTGCGGGACGGAGGTGACCTGCCTGGTGAGGCGCACGGGTGATCTCGGATGGCTCGAAGCATTACCGGTCAATTTTGCATATGGCGATTGTGGCGACAGGAGATCGCTGGCAACTGCCGTGTCAGGAGTGGATTGTGTCTATCATTTAGCCGGTGTGACGAGGGTAAGACGGGAAGAGGAATTTTTTACGGTAAACGGCGTCGGTACGGAGAACCTGATTCGGACCTGTCTGGACCGGAACCGGTCGCTCCAAAAATTTGTCTACCTTTCGAGCCAGGCTGCTTCCGGCCCGGGCATTGAAGGAGGGATGAAGACTGAAGGTGATCCTGATTCTCCGGTTTCATCTTACGGGAGAAGCAAACGGATCGGAGAAGAAGCCGTGCTGGCTCACAGGGATCGGATCAGGGTTACCATTCTTCGCCCCAGCGCGGTGTATGGACCACGGGACCGCGATTTTTTATCCCTTCTGAAGCTAATCACAAGAAAAATCACGTTCAGTCCCCGCAACATAACCCAGTGGATCAGCATGTGCTTCGTGAGCGATTTGGTGGATTCACTGGTAATGGCGGGCAAGGCCGGAGCGGGAGACGGCGAGGTCTTCTTCATCTCCGACGGCGCCCGTTACAGGACGGAAGAAATATGCGATATCTTTTCAGCTGCCATGAATACAAAGGCATTCCGGTTGTCGGTGCCGGGATGTGTAATTCGGGGAATAGGTGCGGTGAGCGAGGCTATGTCCCGTGTGACCGACCGGCCCTGTTTGCTTACGCGCGATAAGGCGAGAGAAATGATGCAGGAAAATTGGACCTGTGATATTACTAAAGCCAAAAATATGTTAGAATACAGTCCGAAGATCGATCTCGTTCATGGGGCGGGGGTCACCGTCGATTGGTATCAAAAAAACAATTGGTTATAAGGCAAACAGCACATAATGGATATTTTTGATAAATGTACTAAATTTGTCGACCAGATCCGGGAGCTTCGGGAGTCAGGGAATTATTTTTACTTCCGCGAAATAGAATCACCCCAGGATTCGGAGGTCATTGTAGGGGGGCGCAGGGTGATCATGGTCGGCTCCAATAATTATTTGGGCCTGACCTGCCACCCCAGGATAAAGGAAGCCGCAGTCGAGGCCCTGCAAAAATACGGCAGTGGCTGTGCCGGCTCCAGGTTCTTGAACGGCAACCTTGCGATACATGAGGAATTCGAAAGGAAGTTGGCCCATTTTTTCAAAAGGGAAGCCGCGCTGACTTTTGCCACCGGATACCAGACTAATGTGGGGACCATCTCGGCTCTTCTGGGCAGAAATGATTGCGCCATTCTCGACAAATATGACCATGCAAGCATCATCGACGGGTGCAGGTTGTCCTTCGGCCACCCAAAAAAGTACCGTCATAACAACATGGCGGATCTGGAACGCATTCTCGAGGCTACCAAGGATTACAGCCAATTGATTA
>DASXUJ010000121.1 GCA_036504895.1 Syntrophorhabdaceae bacterium | reverse complement strand
CTTCGGAAGGGCCACGGGCCGGAAATTGGCCCCCAACCTCGGGCCACGCCGCGTATCTATCGTCTCTTTCTTTTTCACCCTCTCTCCCTCTATCCTTCACCTTCTTGGAGAAATATACAATATCGAAAGCCTTTTGTCTCCGGGGCCAAAATGATTGCGTAAATGTCCTCCATATTCCGTCTATCTATCGATGAGACAGTATTCCGCGATAGAGGAGGCATGTGATGAGCCTTACGATACATAATCTGGTTGTGGCGTCCGTTTTTGCCGCTTTCGGCTTCTTCCTCGCCTTTTCTCTGAAAAGGGCCGCAGGCATACTCCTCTTCGGCGTCTTCGCCTATGCCTCGCTCAAAGCCCTTGATTACCTCGGGGTCAGCACGGACTGGAAGCTTTTTGACGACCTTGTCCACATTATTACCCATCTGGGAAAAACAATCCTCGACATGATAAAAGCCGTGCTTCGCACCGCCACCATCCTCTCCATAACAGGGTTTCTGGCCGGAGGTGTGGGGGGATTCATTTTGAGGAGGTAGGCATCCGGGAGAAAAAGGAGATCCCTTCTTATCTCTTTATGTGTGCCTCGGCCGGAGAGATTATCCTCTCCACCACCGCATCGATCGCTTCGTCAATGCGGGTATAGCGGTAGATGGGGAGTACCCATGGAAAGCGCCGGAAATGGCTAAGCATCCGGTAGTCTCCGGATGATACCTGTCCTATGGGCTGGACGGGCACGGACGGAAGGGCGGGTACTATGGCGGTCAGCGTTTGAGGCACGTTCTTTGAATCCGTCATTTCAGCGATGACAAATTTTGCCATATTGGCGATCGTGGAGGCGGCCAGCCTTATGGCAGGGGTCATGGGACCTTCGAATTGGAAGAGGACCGGCGTGTAACTCCTCTGCCTCAAGCCGTTGCAAAGGGCTTCGAGGAGGGCCTTACGCCTGGGTGTACACAGACCCAGGACCAGGACTGTCTTTGAAGCGATTGTATCCACCACCTCTCGCACCTCAGGATTCATGATCAGCATGGTGAGAAATTGGGCAACCTTCAGGTTGTCGACGGTGATGACCGGTTGACCGGAGGGGGTGATTACAAGGTTTGTCTGCTCCGTGCCCTGGAGGCGCAGGTCCCGGACCGATATTTCATACACTGTTGCGCCGGTTAATTTGGCATTTTCAAGGTTGACGTCGCATAGGCGGGCGCGGCTCAGGTTCGCATTGCTCAGATTGGCTCCGCTCAGGTTCGCACCAATGATCTCGGCCCCGAAGAGATTTGCGCCGCCGAGGTCGGCCCAGCTCAGGTTCGCGTTGTTCAGCTTCGCACCTGAAAGATCTGCGCCGGTAAGGTTGGCCTCGCTGAGATCTATCTCGCTGAGATCGAAGCCGCTTAAATCGACACCGCTTAAATCTGCACCAAAGAGCTTGGCTCCATGGAGATCGATGCCGCTCAGATTCGCACCGGTGAGATTTGCCCCGCTGAAATCGACCCTCAGCAGCTTGGCTCCGGTCAAATCGGCGCCACTGAGGTTAATCCCGCTGAAATCGACCCTCAGCAGTTTGGCCCCCCTTAGATTTGCCCCGCTCAGTTTTGCCTCGCCCAGGAAGCACCCGCTCAGGAAGCACCCGGTCAAATCTACCTCTCTCAGATTAGCCCAGAAAAGGTTGGTGCCGAAAAGATTTGCCCCGCTCAAACCGGCACCGCTCAGGTCCGCGCCGCTCAAATTTGCCCCGCTCAAATCGGCGCCGCTCAGGTCCGCCCCGCTCAGTCTTGCTTTACGGAGGTCCCACTTCCCGTCCGGCATTTCACCTCCGGCAACCCCGAGATCCACAAGGGCTCGCCATGTCTCTTTTCTGTCCATTATACCAATCATATCAAATCACTGCCATTACAATCAAATCCTTTCTCCGAAACCGGCGACCACCGGCCGTCCGGTAGAAGAGTTGGCGCATCTTTTCGGCTGAGACTTACCGGCTCGCGCGACGGCGGTGGCTCCCCGGGTGCCTGGAGTACGTGGCACGCCCCCTGTGGGAGTCGACGGGCCGGATGATTTGAGTGACGACGCCCCGTGAAAACACGACAAAACAAATGTCGATCGAGTGACAGACATAATAGGCGATCCTGACTATTCCTATAACATATGCAGTTTTACCTCGTCACAGTGATGTACGGCATCCGCCCCTCACTCTCCACCGCTCTTTCTCAAAAACGGGTGTACCAATTGTTCAGGGAGGACTACAGAATGGACGGTAAGATTGTTGAATGCAGGAAAAGACTCCTAATTACAGCTATTGCTATGGGTATGGCCGTTTTGATCCCTTTTCTCGAAGCCGCTGCGGCGGCTCCGACGGTGGGAGACGGGGGGAAGAAGGTAAGAAGTGCGGGAGGTCATAAGGCCCTCTCTTCAACCATTGAATCCCGGGGATCGGTAAAGGTGCTGGTAAGGCTCGATACCCCCTATTCTGCCGACCACTCCCTCTCCGGGAACCGGGCAGGGGCACAGCGTATTGCCATCAGGGACTCTCAAAAGGCGCTCTTGTCAGAGCTCGCCGGCTCAGGGCTCACCCCCGCAGGCGTCTACCAATATAACTATATTCCCTATATGACGATGAGCATCGACCGCGTCACGCTCGATAGGCTCCTTGCATCGAGGAAAGTGACGGAAATCTCCGAAGATGTCCCGGTCCCGCCCATGGCGGTTGCGGGCTGGGATATCACCCTCATCGGCGCCAATACTCTTCATGCCCAGGGGGTTACAGGAAAGGGGCTTACCGTGGCGGTACTCGACACGGGGGTGGACAAGAACCATCCTTATCTCGCGGGCGCCGTCGTATCGGAAGCATGTTACTCGTCGAACGACAGCACCTACGGAAGCACCTCACTCTGTCCGGGCGGCGTCACGGAGTCGTCGGACCTAGACTCGGCCCTCCCTTACGGATCCGGCTGCCCTGACGGTGAATGCGATCACGGGACCCATGTCTCCGGAACGATTGCGGGACGGAGCGATATACCCGGGAGCCCCGGACCGGGTGTCGCGCCGGGGGCCGGCATTATTGCCATACAGGTGTTCTCCCTTTTTCCCGCTGGTTTTTGCGGCACCGCGCCCTGTGCACTGGCTTTTACCTCAGATTTGGTGAAGGCCCTGGAACGGGTCTATGCCCTCAGGGATACCTATAAGATTGCGTCCGCGAATATGAGTCTCGGAGGGGGGCAATATCCGAGTCCCGGTGCCTGCGATACGGCGAACGGGGCGACCAAGGCAGCGATCGATAACTTGAGGGGGGCGGGAATCGCCACCGTCATCTCGAGTGGAAACAGCGGGTACTGCGGCTCGATGGGTGCGCCAGGCTGCATTTCAACCGCCATAAGCGTAGGGGCAACTGACAGTGACGACGAGGTGGCAAGCTACTCGAACAGCGCCTCTTTTTTGACCCTGCTTGCGCCGGGATCGGGGATTACCTCATCGATTCCCCACAGCGCCTACAAGACCTGGAACGGGACATCCATGGCTGCCCCTCATGTGGCGGGGTCGTGGGCTCTCATGAAAGAGAAGAGCGGCACCGCTTCCGTGGACGAGGTCCTTCTTGCATTGACCTCGACGGGCAAAAGCCTCACCGATGGCAAATGCCATTCCGTGCCGGTGACCAAACAGAGAATCAACGTCCATGAGGCCTACAATTCCATGGGCCCCGCGGTCACCCTTGCAGTATTGAAATCAGGGACCGGTTCGGGTACTATCACCAGCACCCCTTCGGGCATCAGCTGCGGCTCTGCCTGCTCCATGGGCTTTGCGACCGGTGTGTCGGTGACGCTGACCGCCTCGCCCACGGGCGATTCCGTCTTCACGGGTTGGAGCGGGTCGGGATGCAGCGGTACCGGCCCGTGTACCGTGACCATGGATAGCGCCAAATCGGTTACGGCCGAATTCACGCTGGGGCGGCTTCTTGCCGTTTCTTTGGCAGGGCCCGGTTCAGGCACGGTCACGAGCTCTCCCTCGGGCATAAACTGTGGCGCTCAATGCTCCGCCCGTTTTCTGCCGGGAGTTCAGGTGACCCTTACCCCCGCACCGGCAACGGGCTCTGCGTTTGCGTACTGGACGGGAGGGTGCGTGGGCGCGGCAACCCCATGTAAAGTGGTCATGAGCGCCGATACCGCCGTGCAGGCGGTTTTCTATCCCGTGAATGGTAAAAAGCTAAAATTGAATATCGCGAGAAAGGCGGCCTCCTCCGGTGCCGGAACCATCACGTCCGGAGACGGGATGATCGACTGCGGGGCCACCTGCGGCAAAATGTATTATCCCGGCACCCCTGTGACCCTGACTGCGGCGCCTTCTGAAAATTCGATATTCACCGATTGGAGCGTCTCAGGCCTGAGCGGCGCATGCTCCGGTACAGGCCCTACATGCAGCATCACGATGGATCGGGCGAAGACGGTGACCGCCTCTTTTACCGGGCCTCGAATTCTGCATGTATCCAGGAAAAGGATCAATGACGGGGATGGGACCGTGACAGGAAGTCCTGCCGGAATAGACTGCGGGGCCGCGTGCCGGGGTTTATACCCTCTCAATACGATGGTAACCCTCTCCGCCACTCCTGTGCCGGGTTCGGTTTTTGCGGGCTGGAGCAACGGATGCTCCGGCGCAGGAGCCACATGCAGTATTACCATGGACAGGGCGAAGACGGTGAGCGCTTCCTTCGTCGGTCCCTATACGCTCAAAATCGTGAAGAAGGAGAAGAAGAAAGGCGCCGGGACCGTCACAAGCAGTCCTGCCGGAATAGACTGCGGGGCTGCGTGCCAGGCCGCGTTGCTCCATAACATGTCCGTGACTCTCAGCGCCGTCCCTGCCGTCGGTTCCACGTTTACCGGTTGGAGCGGATCGGGCTGCAGCGGCACAAGCCCTACCTGTACGGTGGTCATGAGCAGGGCAAGAACGGTCTCGGCAGCTTTTGCGGGACCGTGATAATCAAGAAAAACGCAGGGGCGGGTATATCCATACTCGCCGTGCGCGGAGGGCATATCCGGAAACAGAATGCATTAGAAATGGAGGTGTAACATGAAAAAAGGATGTATGATAGTTTTGATGGTAATGGCCCTTGTCACGCCTTTAGGCGCGCTGGCCGCAGATACTTATCTGATCGGTGAATGGGCTCTTGTAGACAGTTTTGCGGGACCCATTAACCCAATCCTCACAACGGATACGGTGATGACATTTATTAATCCCACAAATCAGCCCCAGGTGCTGGAATTTGCGTTTTATGACGACACCGGCGGGTTTTGCGGCTGCGACAGGGCTCTTTCGGCACCGAATGCGGTGACCCGCGCCGCCATGTCCCAGGCGAATACCGGGGGAGAGTTCATCTGCACTTTGACGGCCGGCAATCTCAGGACCCATGGGGCCGTAAAGGCGATTGCCTTCCAGAGGGTTAACAATGGAGGAAAAATAGTTCCGGGGCCCGCTTCGGCAGTAGGCTTTCAAACCCATATTAACGCCGCCGGGAGGACGGAGTCCACGATGGTTGCAGTTCCTGTAACCGGTTCCGCTATGAATGCTGAAGTCAACGCGATTCACGATCAGTGCGACGCCTTTTGCAACGCCCATCCAGGATTGTGCCCCGCTCTTCCGTAGAACGGCGATAGCCCCGCCCCGGATATGCCCTCCGGAACATGAATTGACGAAACAGCTTCCCTTGCCCATGCCGGGAACCCTACAGGCGCTTCCGGGCATGGGCAAGGGAAGCTGTGATTGCATCAAAAATAACACATATTCAACCCTCTTTTCACCCGCCTCCAGAGACGACGGAACAAAGGCCCCACGCGAATAACCGCCCCTTTACCCTCCCTTGACACGGCTTCTCTTGCACGGTATTGTATTGTAAACGACAGGAGGATGGGATGGACGTGTTTGAGGCTGTTCGGAGCCGTCACAGTGTGCGGGCTTTTAAAGCGGACCCTTTGCCGCGGGCCCAGGTGGAGGAGGTCCTCGGCCTTGCCCTGAATGCCCCCTCCGCCATCAACCTCCAGCCCTGGGAGTTTTATGTGGTAATGGGCGAGGAGAGAGAGCGTCTCTCGCGGAGGCTCATCAAGGCATACCGGGAGAAGCAGATCTCGTGCAGCCCGGGAAACGTGAAGCCTTTATCGGCCGAATTCAGCAAAAGGGGGGTCGAATCTTTTCAGCTCATGAACCCTTGCCTTGAAAAGATGGGCCTGCCTTTCGACCGGTTCGTAAATGAGGGAAGCTGTAATTTCTACGGTGCGCCGGTGGCCCTCATCCTCTGCCTGGATAATGCATTCTCAAAGGCGAGGCTTGTGGATATCGGGATCGTATTGGGGTATCTCACCCTCATTGCCTTCGAAGCGGGCCTCGGGACCTGTCCCATCGGTCTCATCAGCGCCTATGAAGATGAGATCAGGGAACATCTCGACATCCCCGAAAGTAAAGATGTGGTGATCGGCATGGCCCTCGGCCGCCCGGATCCTGATAACCCGCTGAACGGGTTCGCCACGCCAAGGGAAAGATTAAGCGCTTTTGCCAAATGGTACGATTGAAAGACGCAAAAAAAGGTGAAAAAATAATAGTTGACTTCACCTGAAAATAGCATATACTTTTGCAGATAGCCGCTTGGATCTTATAAGACCGAGACGGGAGGAGAGCTGATGAGTAATTTATCTATACCTTCTGAACCGCGTTCGGAAGGTTTTTTTATTTTGGGGGTCAATCGTGGGTGAGAGGGTGACCGTGCCTATTTTCAAAGGTCGAAAGGGCGGGGCGAAGCTTACCATGCTTACCGCCTATGACTATGTTACTGCTTCCATTGTGGATGAGGCGGGAATCGATTCCATCCTGGTGGGTGATTCCGTGCAGGTCATGCTCGGATACCCGAACACCCTCCCCGTTACAATCGAGGAGATGATTCACCATACCAAGGCCGTGGCAAAAGCCGTGGAGAGGGCACTCGTAATTATCGACATGCCCTTCATGTCGTACCACGAGAGTATTGAACAAGCCAGAAGGAACGCGGGCCGTATGATGAAAGAGAGCCTTGCCGGGGCCGTCAAGCTCGAAGGCGGTACCAAAATGAAGGAGGTGATCCGGGCTCTCGTAGATATAGAGATACCTGTCATGGGTCATATCGGCCTTACTCCCCAATCAATAAACAGAATGGGTTCATATAAGGTTCAGGGAAAGGGAGACGAAGCCGACAGGCTGATAGAGGATGCAAAGGCCGTGGAAGAAGCGGGCGCTTTTGCCGTGGTCCTCGAATGCGTCCCGAGACAGCTCGCCATGGAGATCACCGGGATGCTCTCCATACCTACCATAGGCATAGGGGCAGGTCCCGACTGCGACGGGCAGGTCCTTGTAATCCACGACCTCCTCGGTCTGCTCAAAGGGGGACGGCCCAAGTTCGTGAAGAGCTACGCGAACATGCGAGGGGATATGGACCGGGCAATCAAGGCATACATAGAAGAGGTGAGAGGCGGGGTATTTCCGGATGACGCCCTCTCCTATCATTAACATGCAAATAATACGAACAGTCAGACAGATGCAGTCTTTGGCTGAAGAGCTGAGGAAAGACAAGCGTATCGGCTTTGTCCCTACTATGGGTTATCTTCATGAGGGGCATCTCGCCCTGGTCAGAAAGGCGAGGGAATTGGCCGATATCGTGGTGGTCAGTGTTTTCGTCAATCCCATCCAGTTTGGCCCGACGGAGGATCTGAGCAGGTACCCGAGGGATTTCGACCGTGATGGGTTGCTTCTCGAGAAAGAGAAGACGGATATTATCTTTTATCCCGAAGCCGCCGATGTGTATCCCGAAGGGTATTCGACCTTTGTGGAGGTGAAGGGGCTTGAGGATTACCTCTGCGGAAAGACGAGGTCAGGCCATTTTCTTGGAGTCGCCACGGTGGTGGCAAAACTGTTCAACATGGTCAAACCCCATTTCGCCGTCTTTGGACAGAAGGATTACCAGCAGCTTAAGGTCATCGAGAAGATGGTGAGAGACCTTAATATGGACCTCACCATAGTCCCTCATCCCACAGTGAGGGAGAATGACGGGCTCGCCATGAGTTCGAGAAATACATATTTGAGTCCCGAAGAACGGGAGGAAGCGCTTCTTATTTCGGCGTCGATCAGAAGGGCCCAGGAGCTTTTCAAAGAGGGGGAGCGTAACAGCGCAGCGATTGTAACGGAAGTGACCGGGATGTTGGGTTCAAAAGGGGGATTGAGTGTGGAGTACGTGAGTATCTCCGATGCCGACACGCTTGAGGCGGTCGATACGATCAAGGGCAAAGCGGTTCTCGCCATTGCCTGCCGTGTGGGCAAAACAAGATTAATAGACAACACAATTTTGATGGAGGCTTAAAAATGGAGAGAAGGATGATGAAGTCCAAAATCCATCGGGCAACAGTAACGGAGAGCAACCTGGACTACGAGGGCAGCATCACTATAGACAGCACCCTGATGGAAAAGGCGAATATCATTCCCTATGAGCAGGTGGATATTTACAATGTGACGAACGGAGAGCGTTTTAGCACATATGCAATAAAGGGTGATCCCAATTCGGGCGTGATATGCATTAACGGGGCAGCGGCACATAAAGGGCGAAAAGGCGATATAGTTATTATCGTGACCTATGGAACCTATGGCGAAAGCGAGCTTTCCGCTTTCGAGCCGCGAAAAGTTTATGTCGACGGAATGAACCGAATAAAGCCTGAAGGTATTAAGCTGGCAAGCTGAAGAAAAGGTCCACTGGACGGGCAACCGGCAGGGGTGAAGAAAAATTTTCAAAGCCTCATTCCGGCTTCAATAAATGTTGACCTTTCCATATTTCTATGCCAGAATAAATTTGGGGTTTCGGAAGCCATGTTATTGTAAGCCACAAAGTTTTCAAGGCTTTGTAGTCTCTTCATGACAGTTCCGATCTCACTTTTTGTTAATTCTTAAAGGAGGGTGTACTCGATGGCAAAAGGGACTGTTAAATGGTTCAACGAGTCCAAGGGGTTCGGTTTCATCACCAATGAGGAAGGCGGCGATGTGTTTGTCCATTATTCTGCGATTCAGGGAAGCGGTTTTAAGTCCCTGACCGAAGGCCAGGCAGTAAGTTTCGACGTTGTCGACGGTCCCAAGGGGCCGCATGCCGCGAACGTACAAAAAGTCTGAGGCAACATACAAGGGCAGGCTCTGATGCCTTATCGGGGCCTGCTTAAATATAGCAACGTGGCAAGACCGCACTTAACGCGTTAAGGTGGAGCGTGTCCTGGTGATGGATTATATCACTATCATCGGACTGACGGCAGGGGCCTTAACGACCGTGGCATTCCTCCCCCAAGTGGTCAAGATCCGGCGATCGAGATCATCCGGGGATATCTCTCTCCTTATGATAAGTCTCCAATGTTCAGGGGTGTTTATGTGGCTCCTTTACGGGATCGGTATCGGCTCTTTACCTATTATCGCGGCGAACGGTGTTACCTTCCTCCTCCTGTGCGCGGCCCTTGTTCTCGCCATAAAGCACCGGCAATAAAGGACGGGAAAGAGCACCGGGATGTGGGGCTTTCAGGCGGGTCACTCGCGATAAAATTTGGCGTCAGGTATGGACTTGATATAGAGCGTCTCCATCTGATCGAGGAGCCGATCCATGGCCCGGCTCAATTCGGTAGTCCTTTCAACGATAGTATCGAGACCGACCGAAAGCCTGCGGAGGTTATCTTTCGTTTTCCGGGAGAGCTCGACGGACTTGATCTCCCGTTCCCGGGCCTCGCGGATCAGGTCGGCGAACAGCTCCATTTCTTCCTCGGTTAAATTCTTCGCTGTTATCAATTCATCGACTGTCTTAATTTCGCTCATGGTGCCCCGGTTGTGGTGCGGCGTATGATGCTAAAGAACCGGTAAGATTCTACCTCACTTTCGAGGCCTCTGCAATAATCTATTTTATGAAGAGCGAGAACCCCTTGGAAATACAAGGTGTTCCATCGCCAGACTGGTGATGGTGCCTATTACGAATCCATTTCCCGCAAGAGGTCGGAGGATGGGAGGAAAGGCATGCACCGCGTCCGGGGGCATGAAGGAAAATATCGTACCGAGAAGCAGCGGAAGGCCGAGGGCGAGGCCCGACTCCAGCGTAAAGGTCTCTTCGGAGCCGAATGCGGCGATTAGCCCGGCGGCGACCTGATAACAGAGAATATAGATGAGCATGGCGCCAATCACCACCGGGGAAATCGAGCCCATCAAGGCTACCACATAGGGCGAGAAAGAAAGGAGAACCAGCCCGGCGGCGGCGGGAATGAGGGCGAACCTGGAGGCGCAGCCGCTCGCCATTATTACCCCGGGACTGAGCGAAAAGTTGACCGGTCCCACCACGCCCAGAACACCGGAAGCGATATTTGCGGCGCCCGTGACGGCGAGTCCGCGGTCGAGCCTCTTTCGCGGGTCCTTTATTTTGAGAATGGCCGAGACTGACTCAATCGAGCTGACGTCATTGACCGATAGGGCAAAAAAACAGAAGAGGAAGGAGACGAGGACGCCAGGCTCAAAGGAAATCGTGGCGGTAAGACGGTGAAAGAACAGAGAGAGCAGGGGGGCAGAGCTTGTCTCAACCGCTCTGCCGCTATGGGGGAAGAGAACAAAGTGGGCGACGCTTGCCCCCGCCATTGCCCAGACCACGAGGGTAGCTTTCCATACTCCGGTGAGGCGGCGGTACAGAACGAGCATGAGGAGCACCACACCGGCGGCGAAAGAAAGATTTGCCGGGATCGAAGCGCCCTCAACCGGTGCGGTGAGAAGGCGGATTATTGTGGGAGTGAGGGTGAGGGCAATGAGGAGGAGGAGACAGGCCACCACCCTGGTGGTGAAAAGCTTGCGGATGCGGCCGAAGACACCGGCGAGGCTTACCAGAAAAAGGAGGGTCCCTCCCGCAGCCAGAGAGCCGTATACCGCGTCGAGACCCGAGGCGGCGCTCGCGATTACCCCGATCACCAGCACCGTCGAGGGACCGGCGATCAAAGGGAGCCTGTGGCCCCACAAAAGCTGAGAGAAGAGGGCGAGGCCCGTGACAAAACAGAGCTTTTGAAGGTAAATGACCTGATCCGCCATATTGAGGAAATGGAGACCGGCTACGATCTTCCCGAGGATTACGATCCCCGGTATCGATACCGCGAGCCACTGCAGCCCGAAGAGCAGGAGGTGAAGCCGGGGCGGGACATCATCCAAATCGTACTTCAGATTCATGGGAACTGAAGGAACTTCTCGAAACGGTCTTCCCGAGCTTTGCAGATGGGACATCTCTCCGGGGGCGCTTCACGGGCGCATAAGTAGCCACACACCCTGCATCTCCACACGGGATAGGCGCGAGACCCGCACATCTCATAACCGGAAGGTCCTTTGCCATGCGCCGGCCCCTTCCTTTGCGCCGGCCTCCTCTCGGGAATCGAGCAGGGGGCGCCTGTTCCGTTGCTTACCGCCTCCGAGACATAAAGGGCGCAGAAGCACGTGCCGCACTCTCCCACATCCGCGTCCCTGTAGTCGCAGGGGCAGATAATATCGAGGTCTTCCTCTTTATTCCCCGAGGCAAGCCTGCAGGGGCAGGACCGGTAGCCGTATCTTTTCTCATTCGCGATCAGTCCCCGGAGAAGTTCCCGGGCGAACTCCTTGTCCGGGTTCAGGTGGGAACCCGATGCTGCCGCGTCGGCAGCCAATTCCCGGTAAAGGATATCGATTTCTTTCGGATCAATGCACTCGGCCACACCTACCGTCCTAAAGCTTCCCTGATCCTGGCCTCGTTGAATCCGACGATGCATGTTGATTTATCGATTACAATCGAGGGAAAGGAGCAGTCGGGGTTCCAACGTTTCACCTCCTCCATGACGGCATCGCGCTCCTCTCCTTCGAGAAGATCAACGTCCGTATAACGGTAGCCGATGCCGAGGTCCTGAAAAAATTGTTTAGTCTTCTTGCACCATACGCATGTGGTCAGGGTGTAGAGGGTGATCCGCTCTTTATCCTTTCCTTCGACTTCGTTCATTCCCATAAGTCCCTCCCGATAAAGTTTTTACGGCCCCGCGGCGGGATCGGCGTGTTTACGGCAAAGAGGTCGAGCGGTAGAGAGGTTTCCACACATCCGCAAGCTCGTACACCCCATTTTTTATCTCGAGGATCGAGACGTCTTTCGCCGGTATCCCCGGCCTGCGTACGTAAGAGATGGTGCCGGTAACGCCTTCATATCCATAGGTGTTGGCGAGGGCTTCCGCCACGAGGCGGGTTTCAGTCGAATCCGCCCGGCTTATTGCATCTATAACCAGGCCTACTGCATCGAACCCAAGAGCGGCAAAGGCACTTTCGGGCTCCTTATTGTATTCACTCCGGTAGGACTGTATGAAATCCTGCGTTCGTCGGCTTCTGTCTCCGCGGTACATGTGGGTTGAGAAGAAAACCTGATTGGCGAGCTTCGGGCCCGGAACCGAGACGGCGAACTCCGTGTCGAATCCGTCTCCACTCAGGATGGGAAGGCTGAGGCCTGCTTCCCTTACCTGCCTGATAATCGTTCCGGCGTCTCCGGGTAAGCTTGCCGCGAAGAGTCCGTCCGCCTTGGGATGCAGACTTTTGAGTTTTAATGCGAGGTCCTTGAATTTACCGTCCCCCGACGTGAAAGAGATTTCTTCCACGATTTTCCCGCCCAGCAGGATAAAGCGCTCTTTAAAGAAGCGGGAGAGGGTCCTGGTAAAATCGGTGCTCCTGTCCGTCCAGAGCACGATCCGCCGCGCCTTCAGTCGTTGGTATCCATATTCTGCAACAGCGGAAGCCTGGTCGTCATCCCCGAAGGCAGCAAGAAAAAGCCTGCTCCCGATCCGGCCGGGCAGGGTCGGATCGGTCGCACCGGATGTGACGAAGGGTATGCCCCTTGCCTGAAAATGAGGCGCGGCGGCCAGTACGAAGTCGGAGTCGCCGTAACCCACGGCAGCGGTCATGGCGGCCCTGGAGGCAGTTGCCGCTGAAGAGGAGGCAAGTTTGAGATCGGTCTTTGTGTCGAAGGCCATAATCTCCACTTTGCGGCCTCCGAGAATGCCTCCCCGTGCATTTGCGATCTTGGCGGCCAGTTTCGCGCCTTCCATCCCGGGACCGTCGATCGAACCCATGCCTCCCGTGACATTATAGAACGCCCCGATTATCACAGGAGCCTTATCCCCGCCATAGGAAACGGCTGCAGACGCCATAAAGGCGACAAGGGCGCAACATGTAAGAAGAGCCGTGGAAATCAGATAACTCATACGTACTCGGACCTCCTGATTATTGTGGCGAAAAAGGTAAGGGAACGGCTAACGGAGGGCCCAATGGATGGAAACAGCGAAAAGAAGGAGTCCGATTGTAATCGTGGTGATGATGGTCTCCCATTCACACCTTCGGACCTTGACCACCTGGGTGGAGCCGCAGTCGCTGCAGACAAATACCTTCCTTCCCGCAAATTTCAAAAACCATTGGCGTAATGTCCAGCCTGTGCTGCTGGTGACATGCGGGGATTGGCACGAGATACAGTCGAAGGGCGTGAGGATCAGCTTCAGATGGTCGGACATGGTGATGGGTCCGTTACCGCTCGGCACGATGCGAATATCTCCGACCCCGGGCGTGTGGTCGACAAACAAGTCCACGAGCTGCATTCCGTGCTGTCGACCCACGGAAACCCTTAATTTCACATCCGCGGCTGCGTCAGCCTCTCCTGTCCTCATAGAATGAGATTGTACCACCTTTTCAACAGTAAGGGAAATAAAAAAATTCGGGGTTTCCCTTAAGGATGAGGCGTGTCAGCCGGTCCACACCTCGTTCGCCCTCTTGGCCTCAAGGGGAAAGGTGACGGTAAAGATCGTGCCCCCACTCTCCGTGCAGTCTTCGGCGGTTTCGCAGAAACTGCAGCGCGAGACATCGCCGGGGCAGAGGTCCCCGTCGCGGGGAATATGCTCGCACTTGTAACTTTGAACCGACACGTCAAAGCCGAACCGTTTGCCGTACATCTTGATGCGAAGGAGGTCGAACCCTTTGCCGCCCGCGCCGAAATCGTAAGGTTGCTTCGAGGTGTAGAGGTCGGACTCCCGGGTATCGAAAAGACCGTCGAAGAGATACTGCATGTTCTCTTTCGCGATGCCGATGCCGTAGTCGGTCACATGGATGGCAATGGCCTCATCCTTCTGCTCCGCGCCCACCCTTATGAGTCCCCCGTCAGGGGTGTTCTCTATGGCGTTCTTGAGCAGGCCCTCGAGCACGTTACTCATGACATCGGGGGGCATAAAGACATAGAGGTCGTTTTCTCCCTCCACCACATACCTGATATTCCTGTGACTCGCTTTAATTTTTATTTTTTCGACCAGGGAGCTGATGAAAGGATAGACGTCTATCGACTGGAATGCGAGGGTGCTTCCCGACATGTACTGGCTCATCCATTTTTTGACCTGCCCCCAGTGACCCAGGACATCGGGGGGAATATCCCTGAAATCTTCCATGCGCTGCCATAATCGGTCGAGATCGCCCAACAGGACTCCTGCTTCGAGCTCCTGAGAAACCCGGAAAATCGCGTCCGTCTGTTTGGAGATACTGAATAGTCTCTCGAGGTTCCGCTCCAGGATCTCGATATTTGCCCGCACTGCGTCGCCCATGGGAGTGCCCGAAAATTTCTTCTTGAGGATCCTGATATTGCCCTGGACTACGGCCAGCGGGGTCTTGAGCTCGTGAGAGATATGGTTCACGGCCTTTGTCTTCGCCCGGTTCAGTCTTTCCAGCTCGAGGTGGGACTGGCGGAGCGCCTGTTCGGTCAATTTCCTTTCCGTAATATCCCTGAGATAGACGAGGTTCACCGGCGTGCCGCGGTAGGTGGTGTCGGTTGCCGACACTTCGATATATATCACCTTTCCGCTCCGGGTGATCCCCCGGAATTCATAACGGGAAAGGGGGGCTATGCCCCTCTGCCTGCGCATATTTACCTCTGCCACCATGGCCGCATCCTCCGGATGGACGACGATGGTGATAGACTTTCCGATCACCTCGTCAGCGCGGTCATAGCCGAACATCTCCACGAACCTTCTGTTCACATAAAGGTGCGTATCTGCCCGTATGATGGCCACTCCGTCATTGGAGGATTCGATCGCCGTGCGGTACCTCTCCTCGCTCTCGGCGAGATTCTCCTCAGCCTGCTTACGCTCGGTGATATCCTGCATGGTGCCTTCGTAGTAGAGCCTTTTTCCGCCCGGACCTCGAACGACCCTCGCATTGATCGATATCCATTGAATGCTCCCATCCTTGTGAAAGGTCCGGGTCTCGAAATTGGAGATCCGTCCTTCCCTGTTGACGAATTGGGTCAGCAGCCGGAGCTCCTCCTGATGGAGGAAAAGCCTCGCCACGCTTTTTACGGAAGTGATCAGCTCTTCCGGGGAGCTGTACCCGTGGATGCGTGAAAGAGACGGATTGGCGCTTATAAAGCGTCCCCCGAGGGATATCTGAAAAATACCCTCCGTCGCATTCTCAAATATATTGCGGTATTTCTCCTCCGTTATCCGCAGGGCATCCTCGGTTTTCTTGGCTTCCGTGATATCCCTGCCGTATATGGCAAGTCTCTTGACGGCTCCTTTCTCGTCGAAGACGGGATAGATGGTATTATCGAAGACCCTGCCCCTCAACATCCCCTGAAACCTCACCGCGGACATTGAATGGGCTGCCTTATAGGCCTGGTCCATGCTCCGCCGGGCGGGCTTGGCGGGTATGAAATCGTAGACACAGGAGCCGAGGAGGCGCTCCATGGTAGTCCCGTAGACCTTGGCGGTATTTTCATTGGCAGCGAGAATGGTCCCATTCGTATCGATAAGGAAGGCCATGTCCGTGGTCGCATTGAGGAGGGCCGCGAAGTTCTCCTCCGATTCCCTCAGGGCGATTTCGGTCTCCCTGGGATTGGTCTCACATGACCCCCTGCGAGGCGGTGTGACGGTGTTTTTGTTGTCCTGACTGATCTTGTTCTCCCGTGGGAAGAAGGTCGGGCTTTTTCGGCCCCTTGCCTTTCACTTCCCCTATAACGCAAAATGGAGCGGTTCCGCCCCTCTCTACATCATTATAAGCTATTTTTGCCCAATTGAGAAAGAGTAATCTTCATCCAGACCCTTTAATCGACCACTCTCGCCCGGAGAAGCGCAGATGCTCGTCCGGAGACGCTCCGGCCCTTTCTGCCTCCTCCGACAGAGAGAAACGATTGACAACGGCCAATTAATGGTTATTATTATATGACTGCCATTCTTTTGAAGGGGTGGTAAATTTACGAAAAGGAGCGGGATATGTTTCAGGTAACCGAGAAGGCGAGTGAAATGATCAAGGCTTTCCTGAAGGAAAGGAACCTTGACAGCGCCATCAGGATTCTGATGGCTGGAGGTGGGTGATCGGGCCCCTCATTGGGAATGGCCCTGGACGGGCCTAAAGAAGACGACGAAGTATTCAAGGAAGACGGAAATACATTCATCATCAATAAACAGCTCTTTGAAGAAGTAAATCCGGTCACGGTCGATTTCGTCAGCACCCCCGAGGGTGGTGGATTCAAGATCAGCTCAAAACTTACAGAAGAAAACAAGTCTTGCGGGTCCTGCAGCTGCTAGGATCAGTCTGAACATTTTCATCTACTATGGGGGGGATGACGGTATGCCACCGTCATCCCCCCCATACTTTCATCGTATTAATCTATGTACTATTTTGCACAAGCGTAGTATAATCCATCCACGACCCCTCTACACAATTTAACATGGACAGACCGGTCACCCGGCGCAAATGACGGCATGGGGCCTCCATCGAGCCGGTGCGGGATGATCCGCCTAAGGGGTACAATCACTCAATTTTAAGGGAGGTATCGTGTAATGGAAGAGAAACTTGCAAACCCCGCACCCCTCGGACTGGCAGGGTTCGGGATGACCACCATGCTCCTTAACATTCATAACGCCGGATTTTTCCCTATCGGCACCATGATCCTCGCCATGGGGATCTTTTACGGGGGCCTCGCCCAGATTATCGCCGGCATCCTGGAATATAAGAAAGGAAATACTTTCGGAACTACCGCGTTTACCTCTTACGGCCTTTTCTGGCTAACCCTCGTCTTTATCATCGTATTCAAGGGCCTTCCCGGGACTTCCGAGGCCTTCATGGGCTGGTATCTTTTCGTGTGGGGCCTTTTCACATTCTTCATGTGGTTCGGAACATTCGGCAAGAACCGGGTAATCCAGTTCGTCTTCCTGAGTCTCACGGTGCTCTTCTGGCTCCTGGCGATCAGGGACTGGACCGGCAACGCCACGGTGGGCGTAATCGCAGGATGGGAGGGCATAATCTGCGGCTTTTCCGCATTTTATCTCGCCATGGCCGAAGTGCTCAACGAGACCCATGGCCGCACGGTGTTGCCTATCGGAGAGATCGCAAAATAAAGACCTTCGTGAGGGGGCGGATTACCGCCCCTTCGTCATGTTTCTCTTTTCCCTCTCTTTACGAGCCGGAGCGTCTTTCGCCGGTGACCTCGTACCCGGGCCTATCATATCCCTGTTGGCTGCCCCCGGCGGCACCATGGGAAAGACGTTTTCCGCGAAATGGGTGGGCGCGTCGATAAGGCACGGCCCCCGCATTGAAAGCATCCGCTCCAAGGCGCTCATGGGGTCTTCAAGGCCGGAGAGATTCACGCTCTCTATGCCGAATTCTCTTCCTATGGCCGCAAAATCGAGTTTCCGCTCAAATCTGGACGCGATATAGTTTCCCTCAAAGAACAATTCCTGCTGCTGCCGCACGAGGCCTAGGTGCTGGTTATTCATGATGAGTACCGTGACATTGAGTCCCAGGTCCGCCAGCGTCGCAAGCTCCTGTATGTTCATTTGAATCGAGCCGTCGCCGCTCACGCAGATCACCTGCCGGTCGGGGTGGGCGAGGGCCGCCCCTATTGCCGCGGGAAGTCCGAAACCCATGGTGCCAAGGCCCCCTGAAGTGAGGAGCGTCCTCGGCTGATGAAACGGATAGACCTGGGCGACCCACATCTGATGTTGTCCCACGTCGGTCGCGATAATCGCGTTCGACTCGGCCATGGCGCTCAACCGGCGCAGGAGATTGACCGGGTGGAGGGGATCGGAAGACCGGGGGGAGACGAAGGGATGGCTCTTCTTTAATTGATGGACCCGTGCAATCCACGACGTCCTTTGGGCGGGCTCGACCAGCGGCAGGAGCTGTTCTATTACCTCCCTCACGTCGGCGGCGAGGGAAAGATTGGACCTTTTGATTTTGTCGATCTCCGAATTATCGATATCCACATGGACGATGGTTGCCCGGGGGCAGAACTCCGCGACCCTCCCAATGGCCCTGTCGTCGAAACGGACCCCGAAGGCGAGGATCAGGTCCGCCTCATCGAGGACGTAATTCGTGTAAGGGGCGCCGTGCATCCCGAGCATGCCGATATAAAGGGGATCATGAGGAGGAAAGGCGCCGAGCCCCATAAGGGTCAGGGTCACCGGAATGGAGCTCTTTCTCGCCAGGGCGAGCAGCGCCGGTCCCGCATCTCCGTGTATGATGCCCCCACCCGCATAAATGAGCGGTCTTTTGGCGGCCTGGATCATGCGGGCTATCTTCTCTATCTTCTCCGGGTCAGCGGGTGCGGCCTCTTCCCGGCCTTCCGCCGCCATGGGCCATTCGCTGAATTGGACCTCTCCAGTCTGCACGTCTTTGGGCACGTCCACCACCACGGGGCCTTTTCTTCCGCTTTCCGCTATTTTAAATGCCCTGGGTATCACGTGGAGCAATTCCCGGGCGCTCTTCACCATGAAATTATGTTTTGTAATGTTGAGGGTCATCCCATAGGTGTCCACCTCCTGGAATGCGTCGGTACCGATCATGGTGCTCGGCACCTGTCCCGTTATCGCCACAAGGGGGACTGAATCGAGCTTTGCATCGGCTATTGCGGTAAGCAGGTTCATGACTCCCGGACCCGAGGTGGCGAGGCAGACCGCGGCGCGCCCCGTGGAGCGCGCGATCCCCTGTGCGATAAACCCGGCGCCCTGCTCGTGGCGAGCCAAGATATGACGGATGCCGCTCCCATGCAAAGCGTCGTAGACGGGAAGGTTCGATCCGCCCGGTATGCCCGCCACAATATCTATTCCGTGCCTCTCCAAAGATTTCACGATAATCTCAGCTCCCTTCATTCTCATCTCCCTCTCCTTTCCGGCGAAATAAAAAGCCCCTGCCGACTTGCGCCGACAGGGGCTTTAAGACCCTTTTCAGATGAATGTCATCGGACACCCATCGGCGCACACCGGGATATGGTTTCTACAACGACGGCGAGACGAACCGTCTGTTCCGCGATCATATTCAGGCTTGCGCTGATGTGTCTTCTCAAAATAATATCCTTTTTTGAACTCTCAAAATAATACCGGAATTCCGGCCGGGTCGTCAACAGTTTTCTGAATTCAGGAAAGAAGTAAAAGGCCGGAAGCGTTATTTCAATGCGTAAAGATTCCCGTCAAAACATCCGAAATAAACCGTGCCATCCTGGATAAAGGGTGACGAAGCGATCGACGCGCCGGGGGCAAATCTCCATTTTTCTCCCCCTGTTTCCGTGTCGAGGCCGTAAAGGTTTCCATCCTGACTTCCCACGTAGACCATTCCATGTGATACTGCGGGGGAGGAATAGATCTTCTTTTTTGTGGCGAAAGCCCACTTCTGTTGTCCGCTCCTCTGATCCAGGGCGTAGAGATTTCCGTCCGTGCTGCTCACATAGACCGTACCTCCCGCTACTGCAGGAGATGAGTAGACCTTGCTCCCTGTCTTGAACCTCCAGATCTGTCTGCCGGTCTCCATGTCAAGGGCATAAAGATGGCAATCGGTGCTCCCGAAATAGACGATGCCGTTCACGATCGCAGGGGAGGAATAGACCTTCCACTCCGTCTTGAAGCGCCATTTCTCTTTTCCTGAACGGGCATCGAGGGCGTAGAAATAGCCGCCTCTGCTCCCGAAAAAGATGGTTCCTTTCACCGTTGAGGGCGAGGAATAGACTTCACCCGAGGCCTTGAACCTCCACTTCTCCTGTCCTGTCAGGGCATCGACCGCATAGAGGTGGCCGTTCCGGCTGCCGAAATAGGCGGTCTCGTCCGCAACCAGAGGAGAGGAGCCTACCCAGTCACCCGTGGCAAACCGCCATCTTTCACGGCCCGTGAGGGCATCGACGGCATAGAGGTTCCCGTCGAGGCTTCCGAAATAGAGGACGCCTCCCGACACCGCCCCTGAAGATGCGACGCGGTTGCCGGTTTTAAAACGCCATTTCTCATGGCCCGTCTTTGAGTCGACCGCATAGAGATTGCCATCGAAGCTGCCGAAATAGGTAAACCCTTCACTCACGACCGGGGACGAGACGATCTTTCCTTCGGTCTTGAACTTCCATTGCAGTTCCGTGAGATGAGGAGCGCTCCCCGAGACATGGGCGCCGATCCTTTGGGGGTCCGCCCGGAACATAGCCACCCTTTGCTCTTTTCCGGCGCTATGGCCGGACAGAGGCATGAGGATGGAGACCATGCATACCATAAGAAACAAGATTCGTGTAAATGTTTTCATCCGACAAGTATACCATAAGACAGGAGGGCGCCGAAAGGTACCCCCTTGAGAGTGAAGCAACGGTCAGGAGAGGCCGAAAAATGTCAACAACACAAGAGAATGGATACTCAAAAAATTGTTTCAGTCCCTTCTGATTGCCGGCAGGCACATCAGGTATTACACTATAGATATGACAGAGCTTAACAATCACGAAGATCCTGATCGTCCGGCCTCCGAACGCCCCTCAGACAGCACCTTGTTCGGCAAAGCCCCGCCCGGACTCGCGACGGCAGCGAAAGTATTCCGTGTGGCCACCGCGGTTACCGTCTTCGCCATCCCTCTTGTGGTGGGAACAGCGGCACTGGTAGGCTTCGGCGCACGTGAGGTCTACAAGAGGCTCAGGCGAAAATAGAGACCGTGCCGCGCAACAGGAAGAATCCGAACTTATAAACGGATTCCCCCCTTCGCCTGAAGAACCCTACTGCCCGCTATACGCACTCCTTCGTCCCGGTCTTCGCACAAAGCTTTCAATCCAAGCCGAAAGGCCCGCATGGCAGCGGGGTCGGGAGGACTATTCTATCTTGGAGCCACGATGTCGGTGAGCACGTCGCCCCCAAAGGTGCCATCAGCTTTCACCTTACCGCACCCCCGGTCGTTAATGGTCCCATCAGGGTAAGGATCGGTGACGGAGGGAGGGGACACCGTCCTGGGGCAGACGTCGTCGAAGGTGTGGCTGTCGATATCCCCGTCTATCGCGGTTCGGTCGACTGCGGCGGTAAACCTGTAATCATAGTGGTTCGGGTCCCTCGCCGTGCTTCTCGCAGGATCGTTGACGCAATTGAAGGTGACGTTGTACGTGAGGGTCAGCGAGCCTTTGGGGGCGATCGTCAATGGGAATTTGGTGCCGGTCCCGCCTGAATCGGTGACCGATTGCCTTACCTGACCGATGCCATCGACAAGATGAAGGGTTCCCGTTTGCGTCGAACTCGATCCTGAGCCGGATATGGTGAAGCTAAAGGAGAGCTTGAGGGCATCGAAGGTACCGGCAGGGACCGTGATGGATTCAAATCCTTCAACTGTATAGTCGGCGCTGTAATTTGCATACCCACGGCCAACGCCCGGAACGGTGAGCGTGATAATGCCCTGAGAATGGGTAGCCTCACCCACAATAGCCGTACCCGGCGCGAGGACTATGGGCGGAGACATGGTAAAGGTACCGGGATGATTCTGATAGGCCCTGGGCGAAAACTGACCGTGAAGGCGAATACCCGAGGCGTCATTCGTATAATACTCCTTATAACCGCCCGGATACTGCGCCTGAGCTGCCCGTATCCCATTTACAGAAATAGCGTTTTTCAGGATGGTCATCGTGGTCGTATGTCCGTCATCCGTCTGGTAGGCCCATGAGGCGCCGGGGGTGAGGGGGTAATAGGGGCCCACGGCCACCGTGGGTCCGAAAGTAACCGAGATGGTGTGGCTAAATGATATATCGCTGAATGTGTAGGACGTTATTTTGCCCACCGATGCCCGATCCACCAGCACGTCCTTTACGCCATAGCCGGGATCAGGGGTGATGGCAAACGTAAGCGATTGGCGGGAGCTTACCGGAGTCACCCCGGAGGGACTTATGCTGCCCCCCGTCCCCGCCGAGGCGGTGACATTGAGAAAATTGGGCACGAAGGTAGCCGCGATCGTGTGGTTCGCCGTCACGGTCTGAAACGTATAGGTGGAAGTGGAGTTGTACCCGGTTGCCACGTATGAGCCGTCGACCCGAATCTCCGTCCGGTAATTCGGCGGCGCGGTGATGGTGAAAGTGGCTGAGCCAAAGGCAGACACCGGTACCGCACCGCTCGGGCTTTATGCTGCCGCCCGCCGCCGCCGAGGCGGTTATAGTGTAGGAAAGCTTGCTTCCCCCGTCAAGGTCAATCGTGGCTACTCCATTATCATAGAGGAGTCCCGATGCGGCATCCGCCTGAACAATGGCAAACAGGCGGCTTCCAGTGGAATTAAAAAAAATGAATCTTCCGTGGGAAGCATATGAGGCACTGCCCGAGGGGAATGATGGAAGACTTATGGTGGCGGAATATTCAAGGGGGTTATATTGATGAATCCAGACGGATGTGTCATATACGGCGGCCGGATAAGAGACGTTTTTGAGAATAGAGGCGACCTTGTTGGCAGCCGCGGAGTGGGCAAGATGGCCAAGGGAGACCGCACCACTGAAAAGTTTTCCGTTGGGGATCATATCTTCGCTTCTGGAAAGGGATGACCGAAACACAGCTCCACTTGCCGCAAATATTCTTAAGCCATCTTCCGAGATCCAAAGGTTCCCATTTATAGGATTATCGGTGGAGTACAACATATAGAGATAAGCCGCAGTTCCCGCCGAAATGTCAAATTTTCGTAGATAATAACTCGACTCGGCCCCGTATATACTTGTGCCATCGGGGTGGAGTCTCGCCGACATGTTATCATAAACATATGAACTGGTGTGCAACGTTTCCTGCCTTGTCTGGAGGTTGATGCAGCGAATCCGCCCCAACGATTCGGACCGTGGAAAGGCGTACGCATACCCGTTGCCCGCGAGCACCACATCAAAGACATCTGTTGAGACTTCATATGTTGTGATCACGATAAGGTTATTCAGGTCAACATATGATAATTTGCCGTTATGCCCTACTGCCGCATAGATCCCGTCAGGCCCCACGCTTACACATGTCGGGATATAGGAAAGGTTGACGGCCCTATCTTCTCCCGATACAGGGTCTATTACATGGAGTTGGTTGGAGGGCGTGCTCGAGACTGTGATAATTTTGTCGAGGGCTTTGCTGTATTCCGCATCGACCACGAGATGATTTAATGCCCTAAGGGAAGAGGCCGACCGGCAGGTGTCCGGGAAAAGAAAGACCTGGGCAGTGAGAAAAAGCATAACGAGGCAGCAGGGCAGGAGAAACCCTCTCCACCGTTTCGAGGTAATACCTTTTTCTTCGTGGACAGGTAAAAGATGAGCAGACATATCCCGCGGCCTATAATCGTTCATAGTTATTCTCTCCTCAGGACCGGCGGAACGGCCCCTTCGATGCATGGCTTAGTTGATGATGAGAAGTCCGGTTCAGTACATCTTTTTGAAGTGATATCCCATGGCGCCCGAATATGTCAACATAAAATTGAGACAGAGGGGATTTAAGCTGACGGAACTGTTCCAATCGCGCCTGATTGTCTTAGAATATACGAAATTGCCCTCACCCCGGCAGGCCTTCTCTGATCGTGAGGCCTGCCGCCCTTGCGGCTTGGTGTACCGAAATTTATGTAGGCTCAGGCGGGGCAAACCATGGGGCAAGATCAAACCGATTACAGAAAAATATGCCCCTTCGCGTACAGCACCGCATGACCCGCTATGCCCACCCGTTCGCCCCGGTTCTCGCAGAAAAGCTCTCCTCCCCTGGCGGAGAGCTGCAGGGCATGGAGGTCCTTCTTATTAAAACGTTGCCCCCAATAAGGAATCAGGGTGCTGTGGGCGGAGCCCGTAACGGGGTCTTCATTCACTCCTACCTTCGGAGCGAAGAACCGGGAGACGAAATCACACCTTTCTCCCGGTGCGGTCACGATAATGCCGAGGGTATCGGTAATCTCGCCAAGACGGCTGAAATCAGGCTTCATCTTCCTTATTATCGATTCCTCGCTGAAGACGGCCATAAAGTCGCGCGCCTTCCACACTTCGTCAGGGGCTGCTCCCAGGGCTTCGCATAAAAGGGGGACCCCTTTTGCCGAAGCAGGCGGCCGCGAGGGGAAGTCCATGGAGAACAAATCCCCCGCCCTGACTACTGTAAGACTACCGCTCGCGGTTTCAAAATAGACGGAAGAGAGGGCGCTTTCGAGAAAAGAAAAAACTACGAACGCACTCGCAAGGGTGGCGTGGCCGCACAGATCGACTTCCATGGCCGGGGTAAACCACCTGAGACCGTATCGCCCCTTAGAGATGGGCACGAGAAAGGCAGTTTCTGAAAGGTTATGCTCCGATGCGATGTGCTGGAGGAGGCCATCCTCACACCATGAGTCCAGAATACAGACCGCTGCGGGGTTGCCTCCAAAAACTTGTCGTGTAAAGGCATCTACCTGAAAAAAATCAATTTTCATCGTTCGTCCTCCGGGACTTCCGAAAGCTCCGTCGACAGGACGGATCATGGCGGACCCTTATTGCAGGAGTCGCGACGCGCCCATGAAGGTGCGCCGGTAGTAATTATCGGCGAGGGAATCTATTCTCACGCCGCCTCCGTTACGGGTGGTGGCGTGAATGAACCGGTCCTGATCGATGAATATTCCCACATGCGCCGGGTCGGCGCTCTTCTCGCTGCGGAAGAAAACCAGGTCCCCGGCGAGAAGGTCATCCTTATCGACCCTGGTCCCTTCGTGGTATTGCTGCCGCGCGGTCCTCGGCAAAGAGACGGAGAAAGCGGAAAAGACCTGCTTCACGAAACCGGAGCAATCGATGCCTGTCGAAAAGTTGCCTCCCAGCTTATAAGGCGTCCCCAGGTACGTCTTCGCGACCCCGATCAGCTCTTTCCGGTCCCCGCTCATAAGCTGAGCGGGGCGGGGGGCCATGAGGGAGCCCTTGTACTGCGTTCCCGTATAGACGACGGTGCGGTATTTCTTGTTCACGGGGGCCACATTGGTAAAGTGAAAGATGCCCCGCTCATCCTGATACCCATAAATGTTGGCGTAGCTCACTGTTCCTGTAAGGACGAAGGCGCACACGGCCGCTATGAGGATCGAGCTCTTCATACGTAGACTTTTAATTAATCGCCATCGGGCATGGATGTCAAGTGTTTTCCGTCACAGTATGCAATAAAAGCATTAAATACCGGCAAGTTAGATAAGGAGATCAGCTCAATGTCGCGATCGGGGCTTCCTGCATCCAGAGCCCGTGGATAAAACTGTAAAGCTCGTCGGAGACCGAGATCTTGAAGGGCGTGGGGTTGACCGGCCTCAGATGGTCCGGTCTGAACTCTTTTAACTGGGTGATCACGTAATTACGGGTATCGTGAATATTCGAGGGCTCCCGTGCGACGGCGCCGTCCCAGTAGAGATCGTGCAGGGGGCGGACCTCGGTCGGCACCACATAGGCCCTTTTCGATTCCTCGAAGGGATGGCGGCAGAAAAATTTCTTTCCCGGGGCCGGCTCCTCATCTCCCACTTTGATGATTACGTCGAGCAGAGGTGTATTGTCCGCGCCGATAAGGCGATAGACCTCCTTCCGCCCGGGAATGGTGACCTTGCCTTTCGAAAGCTTTATCCTCGGATTTTCACCGATCATCACGAGCTTATAGACACATCCCAACGCAGGCTGCGCCTCGCAGGTAACCTGATTCGTGCCGATCCCGAAGGTATCGATCTCGTGGCCCTGTCTTTGCATCTGGGTCATGGCCGATTCATTGATATCATTGCTCGCAGTGATGGTAAGCCCCGAAAAATCCTGATTTCGACGGAGCGCTGCCTGAAGGAACATCTTCCGCGTCTCTTTTGATACATAGGCGAGGTCCTCGGAGTCGATCCTCACTCCAATAGGCTCATACCCGAATTCCTTGAGAGCGGAGGCCACACAGATGAAATTAGGCACGCCTGACCTGCGGGTGTCATAAGTGTCGACGAGAGCGAGAAATCTTGCGGGAAAAGCCTGGGCATAGGAGATGAACGCCGCCAACTCCCCTTCGTTCGTATCATTATATCCGAGACTATTTCTGATCTCCCGCACGCGGCCCACGAACTCTCTTTCCTTGCCGTCTTTATCCACTATGGTGGTCAATGCGAGCTCATGAATGCCCTGAAAAGCCTGAACGAAGGAATGGGCATGGGTGCCCATGACAGGGATGCCGAAAAGCTCCCCTGCTTTTACATTACTTGTGGCATCGAAGCCGCCGATGTAACTGTATCGTGACGCCGATACACCCCCGTCGGGACCCTGGGCCCGCCTCAGCCCGAATTCTATCAGTTTTTTGTCGAACCCCGCCAGCAATCTGAACCGTGCGGCCTGGGTAGTTTCGAGGCTCGGGTAGTTGATGAGGTTGAGGATCGTCGTTTCGAGCAGTTGGGCCACTGCCAGCGGTCCCTCGACCCTTATGAGCGGTTCGGCGGGAAAACAGAGAGTCCCCTCCTGCAGCGAATATATCCGGACCTTCGAGCAGTCGAGAGCCCTCAGCCATTCGAAAAATTCCTCATCGCATCCCCTTAGAGGACCGTTTTTTAAATAGTCGATCTGCTGATCATTAAATCCGAAGGAAGCGACGAAATTGATTACCTCTTCAAGACCTGCAAAGACGGTAAACTCGCCTCCGAAGGGGTTTTGTCTGAAAAAGAGGTCAAAGACCGCCTCGTCGTCCATTTTGCCTGCCTTCCAGTAGCTGTATGCCATGGTAAGCTGATAAAGGTCCGTGAGGGTTGAATCTACCAGTGGATTTGTAGGACGCATGGATGCCATTTCCCGTTTTTAATTATAATATACCATGATCCGGGCGAATTATAGCCGTCCGGCCCATAATCGCGTAAAATTTGCGGTCTGTCGCTATTATTTCAGACCGACACCGGCATGTCAAGGATTGCGGCCGCCCGCGCTTTCAATGGATGCTTCTTTTCCCGAATGGGGAGATTCATTATGAGCCGCCCCGATCTTGTTCAGTGTGTCCGGGATTCTCTCGCAGCCGGCGACCATAAGCCCTGCTGGGTAGCGGGTCACTTGACGGCAGGCGCCGGGTTGCCTTCTGCCCTTCACCTTCTTCCCCCGGAAGCAGCCCGAAGGTCTTCCTCTTCCTCCCTGCTCATCGCGCCGGAGATCTTCGGCTCCCTTTTTTTGAGCATGAGAGAGGAAAAGGCTCCGAAAGTTGCGACCGATGCCGAGAAGATGAAGGCGTAGGTGAAGGCGCCGGTCGTATCCTTAAGCCAGCCGGCAACTGCCGGGCCCAGGGCCTGACCCAGTCCGAAAAAAAGTGTGATGAGACCGAGGCCCGCCGGTGCGAGCCTTCCCCCGAGGACATCGCCGACTGCCGCCGCCATAATGACAGGAATTGAAAAGGCGGTAAGCCCGAAGAGGATGGCGGAGAGATAATAACCGTAAAAGGTAGTGGATAAAAGAAGTATAATACTCGACGAGGCAAGGACGAGATAGGCGAAGAGCGCTGCGAGACGCCGTCCGATCAGGTCGGATAAACCGCCCCAGCCGATCCCGCAGAATATGGAACAGAGGCCGAGTACTGCAAATATCCCTCCCGCCGCCTGCGCGCTCAGACCTGCTTCCCCGGTGAGAAAGGCGATAATAAAGGTGAGATAGATGATGTAAGAAAAACCGTACATAAAATAGACCAGTCCCAGTTTCCATATCTCCCTTTCCCTCACCACGTCGTTCCATACCGAAAAGAGGGTAGACCCGGCGGCGATCTTCGCCTCCTCGCCCCCGCCGCACAGGGTGAGCCCTTTCTCTTCGGGCTTATCTCTGAGCAGTCCGTAACAGACAAAAGATCCTGCAAATACAAAAGCCCCCAGAAGGCACCACGCATATCTCCACCCGTCGCTTCCGTACCGCACGATGAATTGAGGGAGGATCAGGCCCGTGATGAAGAGGCCCGTTCCGGTCCCAAGGGTGACGATTCCCGTGGCAAGACCCCGTTTTTTTGCGGCAAACCAGGCTGCAGGCAGAGCCATCATGGGAATATAGCTTCCGGCGTTGCCCATCCCGGCGATCAGTCTCGTGAAAAAAGCAAAGGCGAAAGAATCGGAGAGGCCGGTAAGAAAAAGACTTATTCCGAGAATGAGAAGAGAGAGGAAGAGGACCCGCCTCGCACCAAACCGCGGCGCAAGAAAGCCGCCTATCACTGCAAGGCAGAGATAGCCGATGAAGTTGCCGGTCCCTATGAGCCCTATCTGAGTATAGGACAGGCCAAGCCCCTCCTTCATATTCCCGAGTATGACGGAATAAGACATCCTTCCGAAACCGTGGGACAGAATAAGAACGAGGGTACCGGTAAAAGCCACGACCCACGCGTAATGCACCACTAACTCCCCCGGGGATCTATAGACTTTCCCCAATACTGAATGACACGATAAACCTGCTTAACCTACCATAAAGCCTGTTCCTATTCCAGTACGGAGTTGCGGGCGGGGGTCTTTTCATTTATAGCTTTACTTCAATTTTATCGGTAGTCCTGTAGGTGCAGAGAGATTCTTTTGGGCGACATTATCTATGGGACGGGGAGACTATCCAATCCACGCCCCTCCTCTCCGTTCTCAAGGCAGCAGACGGGCGCACTCCCCATGGATGGGGCATATCCGCCCGCCCTTCTTGCCCTCCTATTGCGGATCAGGTTGCGGATCAAGGGGCTTGTGAAAGATCACCTGTTTTGTCCATGGAGGAGGATACCCCGCGGCCGCGCCCACTTCTGCGATCGCTTTGTTGGTATCGAAAAAGACCTGCCAATAATTGGCGTTATGACAGAAGGGCCTGACCGAGAGGACCGTGCCGGCGAGGTTGAACTCCACGATTTCGACGTGGGGCGCAGGGTCGGCAATTACGTTGGGGATCTGTTTTAGCCGCTCCCGCAAAGTTGCCGCTGCCTCGAAAGGGTCTACCCCGTGTGCAAGCTGGGCTTTGAGATCCACCCGTCGATAAGGATTGGTCGTATAGTTGACGATGTTGTCGCCAAGGAGTTTGTTGTTGCCGATGATAATGCGCAGGTTATCCACGGTGTCTATGGTTGTGGCAAATAGGCCTATCTCCTTCACATCACCCGTAACCCCCGCACCGGTGATCATGTCGCCGACCTTAAAGGGCCTGAGAATGATCAAAAATGCTCCGGCTGCAAAGTTGGCCAGGAGACCGCCCCACGCCATGCCGATGGCAACACCCGCCGCAGCGAGGAGGGCTACGAAGGAAGTAGTCTGGATGCCGAATATGGCGAGGATGGCGATAACGAGAACGATCCGTAATATGACCCGGATCGTGGCCTCGAAGTACTTAATAAGGGTCGGGTCCAGCTTCTGGGCCCTCATTCCTCTTCCCGACAGATTTCCGATCAGCTTGATCGCCCAACTGCCGATGATCCACAGGACAATTGCGCCAAGGACCTTCCATCCGACCGGTATAAGATAAAAGGTGGCAAACTTGTCAAAACTCGCCATCCATTCGCCCATATGAACCTCCTTCTTTTTTTACCTGCTTCATCTCATGACCGCTGCCCCGGATTGGCCCTCCAAGAGAATGTGGATCTTCATTCATTAAATGTCCCCTCTTTTGAAGGGTGAAGAACCCACGGTGTTGCGAGAGTATCAAGAACCTGTAACGCTACTGTTACGTAAAGCAGAGGCACCGGTACTGTCAAGGGGACAGGGGGATCACCGCGACACAAGACCGGTGCCGGGCGCCAAAAAGCCTTTGCCTGTCGCGGATTCGGAACTGGTCGCTGAGTGCAGGAAACAAAATCCATCCTTTGGGGTATGCCGGATTGTTTCCAGGTAGTATACGGCGATTACGGGGGGCAACAAGGCGGGCGGCCTAAGAGGAAGTTTTCTTCTTATGCCTCAGATATAAATCTTCGACTTTCTTTCTGGCCCAAGGCGTTCTCCTCAGAAAGGTGAGGCTCGATTTGATACTTGGATCATGGGTGAAGCACCGGATATTGATGATCCTGCCCATTTCGCTCCACCCGTAATATTCCACCAGCGTGGTAAGCATCGCCTCAAGGGTAATGCCGTGAAGGGGGTCGTGGGGGTTTTGTTTTTCCATAAATTAAATTCCGACTAAAATCATTCATTAGTCTATGCCATGGACGGAAAAACTTCATCAATTTTCGAAAGGGTTGTTTCCCGGTGTTCCATTGCCGCGGCAAAGGACCGACCCCTTTCTTTAGTGAAAGCAGACACCGAGATATGATAGAAGAACAGGAATCGAATGCTTGAGGGGTGACACATTATGGATGATGAGCGGATAAACGTGAATGCCCTGTTTCTGGGGCCGAAATCGGAAAATTATGTCTTTTTCAAGGAAATGCTCAATTTCCTCATGGACGATTATGCGGAGTGGCGCCGTTATTTCCACCCGGAAGATTTGCTCATCGTGACTGCCCAGGAACAAGAGGGAGACGATTTCCTCGCCACCCGGCAGAGGACCCGGGAAGCCCTCATCGAACTGGCGGGAAACCTGCAGCTCTCATCCGTGCCATGGTTTTCTCCCCGCTACCTGGGCCACATGGCAAGCGATACCCTCATGGCGGCCAACCTCGGTTTTATGCTGACCCTTCTTTATAATCCGAATAACTGTGCCTTTGAAGCCTCCCCGGCGACGACTGCCCTGGAGATAGAGGTGGGACGGCAGCTGGCGGGGCTCATGGGCTTCGATCCTCAAAAATCCTGGGGCCACATCACGTCAGGCGGGACCGTGGCGAATTACGAGGGGCTTTGGATGGCACGCAATCTGAAATCGATACCTGCCGCGGTCAAGGCGGTGAAACCCGAGCTTGTGGCGGGTCTCGATGACTGGCAGCTATCCAACCTTCCCACCGCCCGGGTCCTCGATTTGATCGATGTGGTCAAGGCATCGGGTCTATTTGAGGAAGTGCGGCAACGATGCGTGCGCGGCGTGGGCATGAAAGGAAAGGCGCCGGGCAAGATACTCGTTCCCCAATCAAAACACTACTCCTGGACAAAGGCTGCCGACATCCTGGGCATAGGGCAGGAGAACCTTATCTCTATTCCCGTGGGACCGACCTACCGTATGGACATAAAAGCCCTGAAGAGTCAGATCGATTCCCTTATCGCGCAAAAAATACCAATTCTCGCGGTGGTCGCCGTGGTAGGCACCACGGAAGAGGGCGCGGTGGATGAGGTCCATGAAATCGTGAGGTTGAGGGACAGGTATGAGAACCAGGGGGTATCGTTCTATCTCCACATCGATGCGGCCTATGGGGGCTATGCCCGTTCCCTTTTCCTCGATGAGGAAATGCGGTTCATGGAGTATGCGGAGGTCGGCAGGCAACAGGCCCGGCAGGGCGTGCTGCACCACGATACCGAATGGCTCAATGTGAGTGTCTATGAAGCCTTCAAGGCGATGAGCGAGGCGGACTCCATAACGGTCGATCCCCATAAGCTCGGGTATGTCCCCTATGCAGCGGGTGCAATCGTGGCCAGGGACCGCCGCGTGATAGAGATCATCTCCTATTTCGCCGCCTACGTCTTCGAAAAAGATGACGCCAACCCTATGCTCCTGGGAAGCTATATCATGGAGGGCTCGAAAGCGGGTGCGGCGGTGGCTGCCGTCTGGATGGCCCACCGGGTCGTCCCTCTCAATATCAAGGGCTACGGACGCATTATCGGGCACAGTATCGAAGGCGCCTATCGGTTTTATCGCTCCCTCGAATCCCATGGCGCCTTTACGGTCGACCACAGGGAATTTGAGATCATAGCCCTCGCCGCTCCGGACATCAACATCGTCGACTATGCAGTCCATGAAAAAGGAAATCCGAGTCTCGAAGAGATGAATAACCTGAACCAGGCGATTTATGAGAAGTGCTCCTATAAATCGGGTCCCGTGTACACGAACGAATTCATCACCTCCAAAACCGACCTGACAAGGGAGGAATATGGCGATACCCCCGTTTCTTTTCTCGACAAGCTGGGCATGGGAAGAGATGAATGGAACAGAACGGGAAGCGTCTTTGTCCTTCGCTCCTGCATTCTCACCCCCTACCTCGTGCACAATACCACCTACGAGGCATATTGGAATAGCTTCATCACTGCAATGAAGACCGCCGTAGTCCAAATTCATGATAACTGGGGGACCCTCGTAAAGAAGAAGAAACCTGTCACGAGAGATTATCAATGGCAGAAACTGTAGGCGGGCAGGGACCGGGAACATCCGGATAGAAGGTCTTTTGATCCCTCGCTTTCAGTACTATCTTGCCTTTGGTCCGGCCCGACCCGACCGGCCCGTGTGCCTCTTTCGCCTTTGCTGCCCGGGAGAGGCCTGTACAATACGGCGTAGGGCGCTCGAAACGCAGCTCCGGGCACAATTGACATTGGGGATCGACAGTCTTAGCTTCCGATCAGAATCCGGTGAAGAGACTGGAGCGGAAACAGAATATCCTGAGGAGGCGCGGCATGGGAAACCCGTTTGTGCACATCGAACTGCATACGAAGGACGTGGATAAGTCAAAGAAGTTCTACGCCTCCATGTTCGACTGGAAGTTGCAGGAATTTCCGGAGATGGAAGGCTATATAATGGTCGATGTCGGTGAAGGCACGGGTGGAGGAATGATGGTGAACCCCATGCCGGGGGCTCCTGATATCTGGTTTCCCTACATCCTGGTCGATGATGTCAAAGAATCCACAAAGAAAGCGGTCTCTCTGGGAGCGACTATTGCCCACGATGTCACGGAGATACCGGACATGGGGTGGTTCAGTGTGGTGGTAGATCTGACCGGTGCGGCCTTCGGGCTCTGGCAGGCGAAAGAGGCCATGTGAGTCGCGGGGTGCCAAGACCACCCCGCGTGGTATAGCCCGCACAGCGGGCGAGACCAACAGTAGGCGCCTTAAGCGAGGGGAGGCTCGGCGGACTTTGTTCGCCGAGGGGGCGACGTGAGCCCCCATAATAGAACTTTGGGAGGTTCTTCGATGAGATTTATGATGTTGATGATCCCGAAGGGGTATGAGAGCGCCGCTCCTGGTTTCATGCCTGACGCCGGGGCCGTTGAAGCGATGATGGAATATAATAAATTACTCCATGATGCCGGAATACTCGTGTCGCTCGACGGTCTCCATCCCCCTTCAACGGGCGCCCGTGTCACATTCTCTCACGGTAAACCAACGGTGGCCATGGGTCCTTTTGCAGACGCGAAAGAGACTCTCGGAGGCTACTGGATCATCGAGGTGAATTCAAGAGAAGAAGCGATCGAATGGGCCATCCGATGCCCTGCTTCGGACAACGAGATTATCGAGATCCGTCAGCTACAGGAAATCACGGAGTTCCCTGCCGATGTCCAGGCAGCTGCAACGGAATTTATGGACCTCCATCATTCGGAAAGGCGGCCGGGAACCTGATGCAGATGGTGAAACAATAGGATCACCGCCTAGGGCGAACCCTCATCGGCCGGTTTAACCGGGAGTTCGGCAGACCGGCAGCGCGTCATGCCTTTAGTCTATGTGTCTTCATGGAGGATGGAGAGAATCTTCTCGACCTTACCCGGCGTCCTTGAATTCATCTCCTTCATCCTCTTCTTTATGCGATCGAAGACAGCGATATCGCGAAGGTCATCAGTGCTCCGAAAGGTCCCTGATCTCCTGCCGAACTGAAAAACCAGTCTTTCTTCATCACTCAGCTCGAAGTAACGATCGATCACGGAGAGGATCTTCTCCTTGTCCCCGGGCAGGCGGCCGTCCACTTCTTCAAGAAGGTTCAGCATATGGTCGCTCTTTACGGTGCTCGAAATATTGTTCAGGTTTTCTATGAAGAGACGTTCCTCGTGGAGCAGGTCCTCCGGGTCGGGGACCGGAAAATCACCGCTTTGAATCTTTTCATAGAGGGGCATCCGTCTGTTGATTGTCAGGGTTCTCATGCGGATATAGTCGGGATCGATGCGATTGATGGCATCGGCGCTCTCCTTCGCGTGTTCCTCCGACCATGTTTTTCCGCCCAATCCGAGAACGATATACTCGGAGAGTTCAATTCCCGACGCCTTCACCTTCTGTCCGCATTCGATCTGCTGGGCCTTTGTGACGCCCTTCTTCATGAAGGCGAGCACCCTGTCGCTTCCTGATTCAAAGCCGACGTGCAGCCTTGTAAGCCCGTCACTCCTCATTTTTATGAGGTCTTCAACGGACAACCTCTCCGCGATGGTCCGTGCCCGGGCGTAGCAGGTTATCCGCTCGATGCCGGGAAATGTCTCCTTCAGGTATGTGAGACATTCCAGAAAGGCCTCCGGATTCATGGCAAGGGAATGGGCGTCCTGAATAAAGACGTTCTTTCCGCCGAAATACATCCAGACGGCAACGCTTTTGTAGCATTCATTGAAGGAGGGGTTCATGCATATCTCTTCCGCGAGAGATCGGGTAGTGCAGCCATTCCCGCCCGACATTTCCTTGATGTGGTCATGGATGCTCTTTATTGTGTCGATGTCCTGCTTGATTTCGTCAATTGTTCTCTTTTGAAATCTCGTCTTCTTGTAAAGGTTACAGAATGTACACTTGTTCCAGGGGCAGTTCCGGGTAAATCGCACCAGGAGGCTGTAGGCTTCACTGGGCGGCCTGATGGGCCCGATCTCGTAAAACAGTTCCTTCCCTTCTATCATAAACATAACCTATTCATACCTTGATGCATCCCAGCAAAGTACGGGCAGAGTGCATATTGCCGATGCTTCCTTATCCAAAAGAAAGACGCCATAGGGGACTTCGGTCCAAAGTGAACATACCACATAATGGGAAGATCAGCCACTCGCAATACGCCAGCCGGTTCTAAAAAGTTCACTTCGAACCAACGCCCCCTATATAGGTCCCAATGTTTTCCGATAAGTGCACGAAGGCGAACGGTACGGCTACGGGAACATTTGAAGAAGGACGGGGCCGTACGGGGTATACGGTCCCGTCCTTCTTCTTGTGGTGCCCGGTTATTTTGCTTTATGGACCGTCACATTGAGAGTGCCGGTCCCCTCAAACCACTCGCCTGTTGTCTTCAGTTGGAGAAGGACGGTTGCCGTCACCGGATAGGTGATCTTTTTTAAGGCGGGGGCGGGAAGAATGCCTGTAAGCACCGCATTGAGCGACTGGGGATTGTCGGGGTTTCCCTTGTCGTAGCGCAGGAATCGCAGGTCAAGTTGCCTGGTGCTCGCGCGCGCTCGGGAATCCGGTGCACGGAGTATACTCACGCTGATATCTATGGGAGCGCCCCCGGGGACCGGCGCCTGGATCCTCGTGATCTCAACGGAATCGGGGTCGATATCCTTTTCCGAATAGCCGTCCGGGAGTCTCAGCTTGCAGAGTATCCAATTCCCTCTGCTATTGAGGTCAAGGGTTCTCGGCTCAAAACGGACCGTCAACTCCTCGCTCAACTCCCGCCCTCTAAGAATGCACTGTGCGCCCGTCTGTTTCTGGAACAGGACGTAGATATATCCGTTGCTTCCTACGGCGATCTGTTTATAGGAGCCCGGAGATTCGGGGACCTTCGGCTGCTGGACGAGGGCAGTGAAGACCGATGGCGCGCTCCAGGTCGCGACCAGGCCACCCATGACTGCAAACACGGTATCCCCCGGCCCGACGCCGATGTCGAGGACTTGCGACACCGGTCCGGCGGTAGCGGCTACACCCGGTTCAGCGAGTGATAAAGGGAGAGGGGAAATATTTCCCGCCTGATCGATTCCGTACAATTCATCTCCCGCGACGATACGCGTAACATTTGTGGCGACCAAATAGGGGTCGTCCCACACCCATTCCCGGGCGGACGCACATGCGAAGCTCCCGCTGATAATAACGAGTGCAACTGCGACGATAAGTGTTCTTCTGATTGTTTTCATTGCATACCTCCTTTCAGTTTTTCACACACAGTTCATTTCTCTAAGGTCAGCCGGTCGTTCACGCCTTTCCTTCGCGTCATCGTAGATCAAGTAAGCCCAAGGTTCCGAGTCCGGCCCCGAGTGCAGTCCCGAGGAGACGGGGCCCGCCCGCGAGGCCGGTCAACACCGCCCCGAAGTCTGCCCCGATAGCCCCACCGCTTAGCGCACGCTGCTGAGAGTTGGACATATGGGCACACCCGGTCTCCATCAGGACTGCACCATCAGTGCCATGAAACTTTAAACCCTGTCGACTCACACCTCCTTCCCGGCAGACTTGTCCGGGTAGGTACAAAAACCGTGCCGACATCCTAACTTACCGTAATGATAAGGTTACAGGAAAGAGACCCTCTCCAAGGTGTATGGATTTACCTACATCTGGTGTTTCGAACGAAGCAGCCGGGAAGGTATGTCTTTGAAGGCACATCGAATTAACGTCGTATGAAAAGCCATACACCCTTTCTTGTTGGGGCGCGCTCGGTCGAAAGCCAACCTTCTTGAGGAGCCCGTGCAAGTGGGCCCGTTTCTTTCCTGCGGGTCCCGGCTGCCCTGCTCACACTGTCTCCAGTCGGAGAATCGTGGTCGGCCGTCCCCTTTCGAAATCCTCCGTATCTTCCTATTCTCCTTGAACCGGCTCAATACCCACGGCCTACACCCCGCGGAGGATAGGCAAATAGATATTGAATTGTGCCTTACCCGGCAGTCTCGTCACTGAAATCGAGCCATTATGGGCTACTATAATCGAGCGAATGGCGGCAAACGCGCGGCGGGCGCTCTCTTTGGATATGGTCCTGCGTTTCGATTCCGGGCTCGGTCCGCCGGCCGCAACATCGTTCGACGTGACGGAGAGAAGGGCGCATCCGCCTTTACCCGGAACATCGCTTTTCAGAGGCAACAATTTGGCCAGAATCGTTATGGTGCCCCCCTTCTTTATGATCTCCGTCCCGTATGCCACGATACTTGCGATGACCTGACTCATCTTCTCCCGGTTTACCATGATCCGCAATTCCCGGTCCGCCGATTCGACCCGGAGCCTTGCCCTTCTTCTTACGATCCTCTGCAGGACCGGCACCACATCCTCGATCAGGCGGTTGGCATTGAGGGGTTCGAGATGCACGGCCTCCGTCCGGCCACTCCCGTGAGGGGGGTTTTCCGAGCGTCCCTCCGTCCCGGCGTCGGTGAGCATCCTCCGCACATACTCCGCGATGTAGTCCTGGTCCGTCGTTTCACCGGGACCTGCCTTCTTGAATTCCTCCAACCCTTTCATGACTCTTTCGAAATAGATGTTTAAATCCGCTACGATTCGCCGGAGCCCTTCAATTTGTTCATTCAGGGGTGTTCTGCTGTTAAGACGATCCATAATTTCCTCCTTGCGTAATCTCTCGAAGTGAGGACGCAAATCATGTGCCAGAAGCGCATCTCTCGCGCTAATGATCTGATATTAAAGGAAGGGAAAGATCAATCGAATGGAGCCCCGCTCCGCTAAAGAGGTCCTTCTATATGGCTTTTCATACAGGAGATAATTTCTTTGCGGAACCTCGGTGGCCCATCCGGGAAGCTTAAGAGGGGAGCGGTTTTATTTCTTTTTATCGGATTCCATGAAATCTTTCGGCTTGAGCTTGTGTTTCTTGATAAGATTGTGAAAATCGGCCCTGTATTTGCCTGCCAGGTCCGCTGCCTTGGTCACATTGCCTTTAGTCAATTGAAGGAGCCGCACGACGTATCCTTTCTTGAATTCATCCACCGCCTCTTTGAGAGGTTTCAGCGGCTCCCGGCCCAGAACTTTTGCGGGGAGGACTATCTCTTCACCGATAACGTCGTCTCGCGTCAGAGCTACCGCGCACTCGATGGTGTTCTCCAGCTCCCGCACGTTTCCCGGCCAGTCATAGAGCATGAGCCTCTGCATGGCCGTAATGGAGATGCCTTTTATGTCCTTTTTCATCCTCCGACTTGTTTCTTTCAAAAAATGCTCCGCCAGAAGGGGCACGTCTTCTTTTCTTTCCCTCAAGGGAGGAAGCTCGATAGGCACGACGTGAATCCTGTAGAAAAGGTCCTCACGGAAGAAGCCGTTTTTTATTTCCACCTCCAGGTCCTTGTTGGTAGCCACGATCACCCGCACATCGACTTCCACCGATTTGGCGCTGCCCAGGGGATAGAATTGCTTCTCCTGGAGTGCCCTCAGGAGCTTTGCCTGCAAAGAGAGGGGCATGTCCCCGATCTCGTCGAGAAAGAAGGTTCCCTCATGGGACCGGGCGAATAGCCCATCATAGCTCTTCCTGGCGTCCGTGAACGCCCCTTTTTCATAACCGAAAAGCTCGCTTTCCATGAGCGCTTCCGGGATGGCGGCGCAATTCACCGCCACGAAGGGCTTGTCTCTTCTTTCGCTGGCAAGGTGGATCGCCTTTGCGATCACTTCCTTGCCGGTGCCGCTCTCTCCCGAGATATAGACGGTCGAGTCGGTTCCCGCGATACGGGATACCAGGTCCAGGACCCTCTGCATCTTTTCGCTTCGTGCGACGAGGTTCTTGAAATCATATTTCTCTTTCAGAAGCCCTTCGAGCCTCCTCACGTCTGAGATGAGCCTCCGGTTTTCCATTGCCTTTTCTATCTGCAGGAGCAGCTCCTCGGGGTCGAAAGGCTTGTTGAGGAAGTTGAAGGCCCCCTTCTTTATAGCCTCTACCGCGCTTTCTACGCTGCCGTGGGCGGTAAGAATGATAATGGGAACGTAAGGATTGATCGCGTGCAGCTTCTCCATCAGAGAGATGCCGTCACTATGGACGAGCTTGAGGTCAACTATGGAGACATCGAAGGTCTCAACCCTCGCCAGGCGTACCCCTTCGTCTTCGTCGAGCGCGCAGGCCACCTCATAGCCTGCCAGCTCGAGCCTCATCCTGATGAGCTTGAGGAAATTGCCGTCATCATCGACCACCAATATTCTTTTGAAGGACCGGGCGGTCACCTTGAAAACTCCCTCTTCTTTTCGTCCACTTCTATGTCCACCTGCTTCGATTTCCGGATGGCCCTCGCCAGCTCCTGATTATCCCTCTTCACTCTCTCGTTCTCCTGGAGTATTCCTATCCATATCCTGGCCTGTCCGGCAAGGGGACTCTCGGGAAAAACCTTCGTCAGCCTTCTGAAGCAGTCGATCGATTTCTGGTTGTCTTTCCTGCGATACCCGTAATGGGCATACACGAGCCCCTCATGAAACATTGCCTGATCTCCGGGAGGGGCAGTGGGAGACAAGGACAAAGCCTTCTGGTCTTCTTTTATCGCTCCCTCATAATCTCCCTGCTCCAGGAGCCTCTCTGCCGCGGCAAGATAATGATCTGCCGTCCTCCTGGCCCCGATCTCTTTCAGGGTGGTGCAACCGGCGGGAGATAAGAAGATTATGCAGGCAACAAGAAAATAAAGGTACTCCCGCGCCCTGATTCGCTCTCTGCCCAAACCTTACCTCCATGAGCGTTTATGATATGTTTGACAATGGCTAAGCCCATCCCTGTCCCCTTGATCTTATTATACTTCGTCACGGCAGCCTGTTGAAATTTATCGAATATGGTGCTCAAGTCTTCTTCGGCTATGCCGGGACCCGTGTCGGCCACCGAGACCATCAGGCCTCCTTCTACGGATTGAGCCGAGACCGTGATATTCCCTCCCACCGGCGTAAATTTCACCGCATTGCCGATGAGGTTTCGAAGGACCTGCCCGATTCTCTTGATGTCCACCGTAATACGGGGCAAATCCGCGGGCATCCCTATGTGAATGTCCACGTTCTTCCCCATGGCCAGAGGCTCCAGGGCTGACGCAGCTTTGCGGACCAAGGGTTCCATTTCCGCCGGCTGCAGGTCCAGGGTCATCATCCCGGCCTCCATTCTCGACAGGTCCAGCAGGGAATTGACCAGATCGATCAGATGGTTGCTCTCCTCCGCGATGATGGTGAGCACTTCCCTTCTTTTCTCCCGAAATTCCTCCCCTATGCCCTTAAGCAGAAGGCTGGTCCCCTCCTTAATGGAAGCGAGCGGCATACGCAGCTCGTGAGCCATGAGGGAGAAGAAGTCGTTCTTAATCTTGTCCGTTTCGTATAGCTTGTTGCACATAAGGTTAAAATCCTCCGCCAGCTCTCTCATCTCAGGGGGAGACGACAGGTTGAGAGGGGGACCGAAATCCCCTCCGGCAACCTGTCTCGTTTTTTCTCTCATGCAGGAAAGGGGTCTGGTGATGCTCCGGGTAATCAGCACGGAGATCGCGATCCCGGAGAGGATACACAGCCCACCCATCACCAGGGCGATTTTGTTGACTCTCGCCCCGGACTCGCCGAGCAGTTTCATTCTCTCCCTGGTATCCTGCTCCGTGAAGCGTTTCAGGTTTCTGAGCTCCCCCAAGATCCCGTCAATCGCCAATCCTTTCTTCTCTTTGCCCGTCGCCCGAGGATAAGGCCCTCTCTTCCCGGCGCTCGCCGCTTCTTCGTAGAATGCGGTCTTGTACCCGTGGTAGTAATCTTTTATCCTGATCAGGGCTTCCTTCTTCCGTGGTGTATCCGCTATGGATATCCCCTCATCGATCCACGTGCTCACTTCCTTTTCGAGGAGCACAAACCGGTCATGAAGCTCTTTGTCCCGGGTAATGACGTACTTCTTTTCATACCGTGTCTGGGCAAGTACGGAATCCGACAGAATCTCGCCAAGGTCCCTGATCCGATGGTCTATTCGGAGGATTTCGTCAGTGGCGCTGCGGAAAAGGGTAAGGTGCGAAAAAGCGTACAGGCTCAACGCCGCAACCGGAATGAAGACGGCGAGATACCCGATGACCATGCGCGCAAGAATGGTCGGTCTCATGGGGCTCTGCCGCATTTCACGCGAAAGCGGTCAGGAAAGCGTGAAGTATCTGGAAGGATTGAGCACATTGCAGGTCATTCTATTGTACCGATCTCCAGGTTGTCAAGTCGACTCGCTGCAGATACCGCTGGCGGCGATCGGAGGCTCCGGACACTCCGGGCATCGCCATCTTCATTAACGGAATGCAATGGCGATGATGATGCTTACGGTGAAGTGGGTCAGAGAGCCGATGGCGTAGAGCGAAGCACTGATCGTCACGCCGGCGCGAAGGAAGGGGTCTTCTATGCCTTCCGTCCACTGCATGATCTTTGCCGGGCAGAAGAGAAGGGGCCTCAAGAACCACCTGTGGAGAAGGCGTCTTCTACAGGCGTGGGTCGCCTTCTTCTTCCCTGTAAGCCAGGCATGGAATTTCTTTATCCGTGACACGGGCTTCCCGGCTTTGAGCAAAAATACAAGCTCTCCCAGAATGAGGGGGAGGAAAAAAAGTAGTAACCCGGGAATAGTCCGGACATCTCTACCGGTTATAAGAAAGACCACGGCAAAGAATGCAGCGGTCGCCGCAACCGAGATTAGAGCGATTACGTGCTCCCGTTCCACGGACCCTGGAACAGGGGTGAGCGGCTTTCGCTGAACCCTTGGGTCCGGAGACGCTGCCCGCAGCGGGATTCCGCAATGAATGCAGAATTGGTAGTCCTGTCCGTTTTCGCCGCCACACTCTGCGCAGGGCACAACCCCCTCCTACTGTTCTCTTAAAGGCATTTCTCTCTGTTCCAATGTAAAACGGCCCGACTGCTGTTTCTCCAGCTCCCCGATCCTCACAGTGCTCATGATCTCGTAGGGGCCGGGCCAGAGGTCCGGGGGCAGGTTAAATTCAATCTTCATGACATGATTCCCCTGGCGCTTCTTCACGATCTTCCGGGACAACTCCATGTGCAGGTGCGAACCCGAAAGGGTAATCTCTTCGACTACGAGAAACTCTTTGCTTTCGTCCGGCGAGTGAAGGGTATAGGATATCTGATATGAGAGCTTTTCCCCCCGGGCGACGGTGCCGGGCTGAATAAGGGGCGGGGAGAACGTGATCCTATCTTTTTGCCCCAAATATCCCGTTTTTCTTACAGGTGTCCCTCTCTGAAACTTATCCCACTCGGTCTGGACTTCCGCACAACCGAAGATGGCTGCAGCCGCGAAGACCGCTGCAAGCCACATCGTGCTTCTTAAAAGTTTTGTCTTCAATCAGCCCCCTTTGCCCCGCTCTGTCACGGCCCGATGACAAAGATCACGTCTTTGACGCTCTTCACTTCATTGAAGCCTTTTGCCACCGAAAGGGCCTTGCGCCTGTCTTCGTTCCGCAGCACCTTTCCCTTGAGGGTTGCGGTCATGCTTTCACTTACCTCCGCGGTTATGCCGCCGACTCCCGAGTCGCGCAGCAACCGATTGATATCCCTTTCGATCTTCGCCCTGTCGGGCGCCTGTTCTTTCGGTCTTGCCTGTATGTCGTTACCCGTGTTTTTTGGCCGGCTATAGGCCGGTGCTGCCGTGAAAGCCCGCTTCTTTACGGCTTCGTCCCTGACCCCTTCGCCCGTTCTACGCTCCCTGCTCCTGCGTGCCTTCCGTGAAACGGCCGGGGCGCCTTCGGATTTCATCTCTCTGTCAATTGCCTTCCCGGGACCCATGGTGTTCCCTGTTTCGGGCCCCAGGGAAACGTCCGGCGGACTGACGGGTTGCGTGGCGGAGGGCGTCATCTGTTGCGATGGGCCGGGGGGCGGAGCGGTCGTGGCGATTTCATTGTCGAAATATGTCCTCCTCTCAAGGTTATGCTGCATCGCGGCGCGCTCCCTGACGAACAGGTACCAGTAAAAACCGCCGCCCGCGACGGCAACGAGGAGAATACAGACGGCAATGAGGAACCGGCGGCTCTTCGGGACTTGGGAGTTCGCCGCTTTCCCTTGCGCGGTATATTCTTTGCCGTCTTTTGCCCGGTCTTTCTCAATATCCATCGGGTCTGTAAGGTTTTCCGTGCCTCCCGGCGGCTCATATACACGCGGCGTAATGATCCCGTCTGCCCTTGACCCCGGTCTTGCCGTACTGATTGCGTTCTTCGCCGGTTGAGGGTGGGGCTGAGAAGAATGGGAGACCTTCGCGTGCCTCCCCCGTTCCGGCAGCTTGACCCCGTCTTTCTTGCAGAATTCGGCGCCGGGAGGGTTCCAGGTCCCACATTGTGGACATATGGGTGGTGGTCTCTTTGGCTCATCATTGCCGGAGATCAGCAAGTTTTTGGTTGAGCCTTCCTCCGGCTTCTGCTCCATCTTTATTACCTCTCCCTCTCGCTGCCCGCCGGAATGAATCCGGTCGGTCATTCAGTGTCTCTACGTTTATTCCGCTTCCGCGATCGAGCCGTGCTTCACCTTTCCATGCGCCCGTGCGCCTGCTCCCGGGTGTTATTGCACGGCGCCTCCCGATGCTCCTGCCGCGATGAATGTGCGCTTTACTGATCGGCTTGTTTCCGAAACGGTCCCGGACTGTTTTAACGGTCATTTCCGTCATTGGGGCGCAAAACCTTCCGGTGAAGACATTGCATTTATGATGCCGGACGGTCGCTGCAGTTCGATCCGGACTGTCCCGGGCGATTTGGATCCCGGCCGGGTAAGCCGGTTCGGATAATCCGGTGTCCCGTCGCACAGGTTATGATGGGCGGGAAAGGAGGTCCAGTCCCGTCGCAACGGGCAGTCCTCAGGACCGGCAAGTGCCTTTGAAGACAGGCATTCCTCAACTTACAAGCCCGAACAGGGGCGGAGGGCGCCATGAGCCCTGCCCGTAGCGTCGCGGAGTCCGTCGGGGAAAGTCTGCCTCACGCCCAACGCCCCGCCCGCCGCCGGCACGACCCGACGAAAATAACTGTTCCCCCGGACCGGGAACCTCCCCATAGCGACGAGCGGGCGTTGTGTGTAGGAAAAACCATACACACGACCCGTGTTCCTCCACACCTTTCCCTCCCCGGGAATGAGAGGTTTTGAGGTTTCATCGATTCTTTCGTGCATGAGCATATCTTCCGACCGTGACGGGCGCGGCATAGAGAGCAGGGCGAGAAAATTCAGCGTCCCAATCTGCATTGAAGGAAATAACATACAGGCATCGCCTGTGCCGATGTAGGGAAAGTCCTTCACCACCCGCAACTGTCGGGGAGAATAGACTATCACCGGGGCTGCGCTTTTGCCTTGCCGCGAGCATATCTCGGCACTAAAACCCTTAAGAATCAAAGAGATAGGCACCCATGGCGCACTTTACCGCTCCCCGATGCTTCAGGGACCGCGAATCCCTGCCTTATCTTTACTCCTGGCATCAAAGTTGCTTTTAAGCAGGAGGGAGAGAGATCTTATCTGCCGAATGGCGAACCACCGTCCCGTGGAGTTGAGATAGCGCCGCCCCCTCGATTTCGGGCGGCACAGACGAAAATAACAAGGAGCCGGACCATGAAACGTATTGCTTTTCCCGTTACCCATTCCCCTATAATTTGTTATGCGGCAGCGGTGTTTTGTATCGCCGCCGCACTTCTGATCGCAAGCCCTTCGATCTCGGCCGCCAAGAACCCCGCCGGGGAGGCAGCGAAGCTCTCCGAAGTCGACCGGGCGGAGGCAGCGATCAAAGACCTCCATTCCAAGCTGAAAATCACGGAAGCGCAGGAAGGGCTGTGGAGCAAGGTCTCCCAGGTGATGCGGGAGAACGCGAAAACCATGGACACCCTCATGAAAGCGAGGGTCGAGAAGTTAAAGACCATGAATGCGGTGGAAGACCTCAAATCGTACAGTGAAGTCACCGACGCACAGGCGGCGGGTCTCAAGAAGTTCATCTCCGTCTTCGAAGCCCTCTACGCGAGTCTGGCTGAAGAGCAGAAGAAGAGTGCCGACAATCTGTTCAAGGCTCCCGGTCAACCGAAGGCAAAGAAGAAATGACGGAGCATGGAACAGCGTGAGCCACTCTATTCTTTGAAAACGCTTACAGGATACAGGAGGATGAGATGAAGATCATGAACGGGCGCGCCGGACGGTGTTCGGCAATGGGCAAAATTGCGGCAGCACTCATATTTGGCTTTGTAGCCTTAATTATGTCCACCACGCCGGTACTGAGCAAAGGTTCCCACGGTGGTGGGCATGGGCCGTACCAGAAAGGTTATAGCCACGGGCACCATTACGGGCGTTATCCCCACGGACACGGGTATTACCGCCCGGGCGCGGTCTATTACCCTCCACCACCCGTTGTCTACGCTCCACCGCCTGTCGTCTACGTGCCTCCTCCATCCGCGGGCATCAACCTCGTGTTTCCCATAAAGATCCACTAGATCGGCGGGTGGGATGAAACCGACAATACTCTTAATCCTTCTTCTGGTTTTATCTGGAGGCTGCGCAGCCACGTACAGGCACCCCGCCAAGGGTGGGGACGCGTTCGAGAAGGACAGACAGACATGCGAGGCCACGGCGAGGAAGATGCTTGCCGCAAAGGGTATTCCCGGCACCTGACCGGCGACCCTCGGGGAGGAGACAGGTCGTTGTCTCGCGAAGAAAGGCTGGGTGCGGACGAATTAGGAAGGGGGGTCAAATTTTGACCCCCCTTCTCAACCATCAGCCTTTGTTTCCATCCAGAACGCGCCGGACCGCCTGCGCCAGTTCCTGTCTCGAAAGGGGCTTCAGGAGGTATTCTTTGATACCCGTCTCCCTTGCGATATCCGGGGAACTCCCGTTATTGTGGCCGGTGCAGAGGATAATGGGGATGTCCGGCCTTACCTCCAGGAGCATTTTGGATAGCTCTATACCGGTCATTCCCGGCATAGTGTGATCGGTGATGACGAGATCGATTTGGAATGGAATGGAGGCAAAGGTCTTAAGGGCCTCCCTGCTGTCAGTCGCGGCGGCTACCGTGTAGCCGAGTCTTTCGAGCAATGCCTTACCCCACTCCACGAGCATCTCTTCATCGTCGACAAAGAGGATTCTTTCTTTTCCCCTTAGGATTCCGTCCGCGACCACGCCTTCATCCTTGATTTCGGCCTTAATCTTAGGGAGGAATACCCGGAATGTCGAACCGACCCCAAGCTCGCTTTCAATGGTGATCGCGCCATTGAGTCCCTTCACAATCCCGTATACTACGGACAGGCCCATGCCTGTGCCTTTGCCCGCCTCCCTCGTGGTGAAGAAGGGCTCGAAAACCCTTTCCCTCACATTGGGGCTCATGCCACTCCCCTCGTCTCTCACGCTCAATTCGAGATACTCTCCCGGGACCAGGTCCTGCGGCATGTCCGGGCAGTCCGGCCGGAATACAGTCTCGGACAGGCCAATCTCCAGTATATCTCCGCTCTTCTCCATGGCGAGGGCCGCGTTGGCGCCGAGGTTCATAAGTATCTGCTGCACCTCCACCGGGGAGGCAAGCACCGTGTCGGAGGTGACCCTGATGTTCGGAATGATCTTGATGCTGGTCGGAATAAATGCCCTCAGAAGCCTCAGCGTCTCTTTGACCACGGGAGAGACTGACATATGGCTCCTTTCGTGTTCGGCTTTTCGACTGAAAGAGAGGATCTGCTTTACGAGCTCTCTCGCTCTCAGTGTAGATCTGAGAACATGCTGAAGGCTTCTTTGTACCTCCGGGCGGTCGGAAGAATCTTCTGCCGCCATCTCCGTAAAACCCAGGATTGCGGCGAGAATGTTATTAAAATCATGGGCGATGCCCCCGGCAAATGTGCCGATCGCCTCCATCTTCTGAGCCTGCCGGAGATGTTCTTCCGCCTTCTTGTGTTCCATAATCTCATTCTGAAGTGTCTCATAGGCATGACTCAACTCTGCAGTCCGTTCCTGTACACGAAGCTCGAGGGAATCGTGTGCTTTTTGAAGGGCCTCCTCGGCCTGTTTGCGTGTGGTGATGTCCAGAACGAACGCCACTCCTTGGGTCCGATCCAGATTTACGGCCGCAGCCCCTATCAGAACCGAAACTCTGCTCCCGTCCTTGCGGATGAATTCCTTCTCATAAGGGGTACCGATCCCGATCGACTTGAGCTCCTCCAAGGCCCGCTGGTCCAGCGGCCGATATTCCGGCGGGGTCATTTCCGCCCCTTTAAACGGTTCTGCAATAAAATCTTCTCTGGTGTAGCCGATTATCTCAAGGTAACGGTCATTTACATCGATAATTCTTCCGTCCATGTCCCACGAAAACATCCCCATTATTCCGGACTCGTAAAACATCCGTAGCTTTTGCTCGTTGGCACGCAGTACATCCTCTGCGTGCTTGCGGTCGGTTATATCGCGCACCACCGATACCGATCCGATAATGGCGTCCCTGGAATCTCTCATTGGAAAGGAGCTCACCTCGCGACGGCGGAGCTCCCCGCTTCCGGGCGTTCGGACCAACTCCTCCTGGTTCCTCACTACTTCACCCTGAAGTGCGCGAAGAGGCGGAGCTTCATTCACAGGGCGTGGGGTGCCGTCGGGGCGATAGACCTCCAGGCTCTCGGCAAACTTTGCTATATCTATCTTGTTGCTTCCGTCAAGGCCAAATTCACGTAGGGCCGATGGATTGGCTAAAGTAAACTTTTTTTCAATATCCGCGAACCAGACTTCATCCTGAATGCTGCCGATCAGGGCAGACAGCCGGTCCTTCTCCTCCTGAATAATGGCTTTCATTTTTTTATGCTCGGTGATATCTCTGAATATGGCCGCAAACCGGTTGCCGCCCATTGAACTTGCGTGTACTTCGAACCACCGCCCAAGAGAGGCATTATATTCCTCGAAGGTAACGGGCGCCTTCGTGCGGACGAGTTCCGCGTATCGGTCAAGCCACGCATGCTCAACAATGGGGAGTAACTCTTTTATTCGCCGGCCGATTATTTGATCCGGAGATATACCGGAATGTATTTCGTACGCAGGATTGGTCTCGAGTATGACCACATCGAGAGGCTGCCCCTCCTCATCGCACTCAAGTTCACAAATCTGAACTGCAAGGGACATGGAGTAAATTAGAGTTCGAAGATCATTATGTGCCGGTGGCTGACCCACAGCTCTATTTCGCAATCTTCGGCCATTCTTGGAATGGGTGCGGAGGGTTTTACTTTTAGGTTTCGAGCGTCGATCAGCCATGGACCTCCTGCATTAGACTGTAGAGATTATCCTGATATTTCGATCATATCATTCGATGATTCGAAAATATAGATCAATTTCAATATAATCGCTTTCGGTCCTCATTTATGGAGATTGTCCCTGCAATAGTTGTCCGCTTTAGTTGCATATTTTGAAAGAAGCATTATATTGTGGTTGCCCGGCGAAACCCCCATGTAGTTGTAACTTTTCGGGCTGCCCCTCGTCCACCTGCCTCGGATGGGGGGCATCTTTATGCGCGGAAGAGACGAAATTCCCCCATTCCCTTCCGAATGATTCGGCAGATCGGGCATATACCTTTTGCAGGATAGATAGGTGATGAATATGGCGAGTATTGGGTGTTTAGCCTATTCGCCACGAGAACCGGTCGGTCCCGGGAGAATGAGAATGATATCCCGATTACTTATCCCTCTGCGGGAAACATTAAATTGTCACGGTGAAGATCGTTCTGTTTCGGTAGGTCCGACACGCGACTTGTGTCTGCTCGTATTTATTTATGAAAACGCCTTTGATGTGTTCAATGTCATCCTTTGTCGGGCCCGATTGTCCGACAAGCTGTCGGTCCTCATCAAAATGAACATCTTTTCTGTCAATTGTGAGACTGTTTTGAAGTCTTTCGTCAGGGAGGCGTCTCTCTATAAGATCAAGTTTGAAGCCGGACTGCTTTATTCCATCTTTAAGGAGTATATTTTCTTTCCGGTATGGTCGAATAGCTGAATTCAAAGGGACCATACTTTGATTGGCTTGTCTTGATTGCCCTGACGTTAAAACAACAGCCGCCAATTGTGACCTCCCAATCATCCCTGGCGGCTCGGCTATCTTCTTTGAGACCCGTTGGCTTTCCGTCCCACCGTCACCGGTGGTTTGGCCTTTTCAAGTGTTTAGAATATAGAATGTCTGTATTACAAAAAATATTTCTTGTCTTATTATGTAATACAATAACTTAATTGTCAAATATTTTTTTTCAATAAATCGAGATTATTGGGCTATTCTCATAGCGGTTAATTGATCAGGTAATTCTGTATGGTCCGGTAGCTGTCAAAGTTGGCATCTACAAATGACATGCCCATTATCGTCTCGCCACTGGAACGAACGATATGTTCAGGGGCGCAGCGCACGTCCAGGGGTTTTTTGATCTCGGGCAAGGTGAAGACAATGGAGATCCCCGCGTTTTCTTCGTCTACCTTCATTTCAAATTGATAATCCGCGGGAATCAAAACCTGTAACCCGCCGAGAGAAATATCGAGTATTATGCCGGCAGATGTTTCTTTGTTAAAGCTCAAGAGGGCGGGGACTGAAACGCTCTTTCTGGGATACCGGCGTTTTTCCCCTTCCACCCGTTTAAAATCTTTCTTCCCTTCTATGTAAGTGTAGAGGATGTTCTCAATGGTCGACGAGAGAGTTCTTTTTTCTTCCCTTGAAATCTTCTTCAGCGCTTCGCGTAAATGATCGCTGGTCCGGAAGCATATGGTGATCGTCTTAGTCATTTGAGAGCCGTTTATATACAGTGATACATTGTAACACATCTGTAAATTCATTTGTCAAAGATTTGAGTAGAGACGTCGGAAAGTTGCTGCACGCGTTCTTCCTTGCCAAAACCATCATGTGAATCAAGTCGATCCGAAGCGCCATTGAAGGAAAAGCAACCTAAGCAACAACACCGGTGTTCCCCTAAAGGGAGCAAAATGGATCTCTCGGGTCGCCGTGGGCTCTTGCTTTTGCCATCATTACATACTATCGTATTTCATACAGGATGAACGCCATATAGCGTATCCCCGTAGCTAATGCAGAAAATAACCATGGACATTAAATACAAAGCGTCCTTGTTTGCAATAGTATCCGCTTTTGTTCTCGCATCGAGCAAGTTTGCGGCAGGGCTGGCTTCCGGGTCCTTGGCGGTCGTATCCTCAAGTCTCGACAGTTTGCTGGATATTTTCATGTCGGGAATGAATCTCTTTGCCATACGGAAAGCGGCAGAACCACCTGATTACGGGCATCAGTACGGGCATGCAAAGACCGAGAACATAGCGGCCACCATACAATCGCTGGTGATCATCTTCACTGGAGGCCTGATCCTCTATACGGCTATCCACAAGTTTCTCCACAAGACCGCCATTGTCTATTCGAATTTCGACCTCGGGGTAATGATCCTTTCCCTTCTCTTCAGCGCACTGATCTCGACGGTGCTCCGCAAGGTGGGCGAAAGGACCGACTCAAGCGCCCTGAAGGCAGATGCGCTTCACTATGCCAGCGACCTCTATTCCAACTCCGCAGCCATTGTGGCAATCATTGTCACCTACTATACGGGCAGAACCTATTTCGATCTGCTCTTCTCCGTGATCATAGCCTTTCTTATTATTTTCTCTGCCCTAAAGATCTTTCGTGACGGTATCGGCGGTCTTATGGACGCGAGTATACCTCGGGAGACAGAGAAGAAATTGCAGGAGATCATCGATGCACTGCCGTTCCCTTACGCGGGTTATCATAAAATGAGAGGCCGCATCGCAGGGAGCAGGAAATACACCGATTTCCATCTCCTTATCTGCAGGAAAGAGAGCATCGATGAAGCACATAAACTGGCGGACCAACTTGAAATAACAATGACCCGGGAAATCAGCAATCTCGACGTGATCATTCACATCGAGCCATGTGAAAGCGAATGCGACCTTACCGACGAAACGTGTTTCGTGCCTCACAAAGCCGGCAGTAACCAATAATCTGTCTATCAATATCCTGGCGGACCCGAACAAAAAGGGAGGGGCCATGACTGCGGGGTTAGCTGTCGGATTCAAGGATGGCCAGGGCGCGTTGCAACTCACGGAGTCGGTGGCACTCACGGCTGCCGTTACCTACAGAACTCGGCCGTTCCCACAATGAAACGGAAACCATTTCTCGAAGAGCCCTCCCTTGTACTATGGCTCTTTGGCACTTGTCTATAAACCCTTCGTGTTTACCCTATCAAGATGGAATTTGGCCCCTTTCGGTTGGTGCCCGGCGATGGTTTCACCTACCCGCGCAAGAAAAAGAAATGGCGGCGGTGTTGCACCGCTAGGCTCACATTGATCGCTCAAGCTCACTGAAAGTCATTTTCAGCGGTGGCCCAATTTCCATACAGGCATCGGTCGTTCTGACACCGTATTGCTTCAATCTTACGGGGAACCATTTCTCGCAGTCGATCTATTTTATTTTCCTTTGTAACAAAAAGCACTTTTTTGTCCGACGAAAGGAGTCGGAAAAACTCCTCCTCCGTAATGAAATACTCTTTCGCGCCATCACGCATGGAGCCCATTTTAAGCTCTCCCGTAAAGTTGGCAAGGATTAACCTCGACTTGGTATAAAAGGGAAGGGTCTGTTCATAGACGTCATAACCGACGAGATGATCAAAGGTTCCCTTACTCTGATTGACGGCCAGGGCCAACTCCTTTGCCGTTTTCAATTTGTCCAGCGTATGGAGACCGAATCCCATAAGCACCGAGAAGAAAGAAAAGGAAAAACTGAGAAGGATCAGGAAGATTGCACCGTAGCGACGAAAGGTCCTAAAGAAGGACATGCACAAAACCACGCACGACACAAAGGAAACGCCCAGACAGAAGCATTTCAGCTCTTGCGCCAGGGCCGGTGCATTCGGTGCGAGAGAGGCGACCCACGCAAGAAACGGCGGATAGAGTCGTAGGAAACCCAGAAGGGAGAATACCGCGAAGACCACCATGTAGAGCGCAATCTCCCCGGCCCAGCGCGCATACCTGTGGCGGTTTTCATCAAAGAAAACGCCCAGCACTAGTGACAGTGCGGGGAAGATAGGTAGTATGTAGGGGGGCAGTTTTGACCCGGAAATGCTGAAGAGACCAAATACGAGAGCGCTCCAGATGATAAACAGCCTCAGTTCTTTCTTGCGCCAGAGGGTGACTATTCCCCTGGGGAGGAAGAAGGACCAGGGGAACATGCCCCCGAAGAGCACGGGCAAGAAATAATAAAGGGGCCCCGACCTCTTATGCTGGGTGGTGGCAAATCTGAGAATATGCTGGTCAATAAAGAAGAAATGAAGAAATTCTCGATCCCTCAAAGAGATGGCTATTATCCAGGGCAGGACGATGCACGCGTAAATTGCTGAGCCTCTCAACCATTTAAGTTCTTTCAGAAAGCTGAGCCTTTTTTCAGTAAAGAGGAAGACCAGGATGGCTCCGCCGAGAAGGACGACGGCTGCCGGCCCTTTTGCCAGAGTAGCCAATCCCGCCAGCCCGTAGAACAGATAAAGGGAGAACGCTTTTTTGTCACGGTAAAAATCGTAAAAACAAAGGAGAGATGCGAAAAGCAGGAAGCTGAAACACATATCTGTCGTCACAATACGTGCCATGGAAAAAAAACCGAAAGAAGACACAAGGATCAGGCATGACAGCAAAGCAGCCCTTCCGCCGAACCACTTTCGGCCAAAGACATAGAGGAAAAGGACCATGAAGAACGCAAAAGCGGCATTAACGGACCTGAACGACCATTCATTGATACCGAACAGTTTATACGAAATGGCCACTGCCCAATAAAGGAGGGGAGGTTTTTCAAAATACCTCACATAATTGAGATGAGGAACGATGTAATCGCCCGTTTCAACCATCTCCCTCGGTATTTCCGCATACCTGCCTTCATCCGGCTCCTTCAACGAGTAATCACCCAGGGCACAAAAGAGGAAGACAGAGGAAAGAAAGACGATGACGAGAAGGTGAAGAATGTCTTTTCTGTATCGTACATAAAAAGGATTTTTGCGTGTGCTCATTGCGCTCCTGGTTCGCTGTGGGCTATTTGGGGCAGATCATTCAACCCGTGCCCATGTTATTGAGCAAACTTATGTCTTTTCGTCCAAACAAAGGATTCTTCGCTTGGCTTCAAAGGCTGCACTATATTCCACTTTTCCCTACGTACAAGATATAAGCTTCTCTCTCATAGTTGACTTTCTTTATCGGGTAGTAGAACTTGTCCAAGTATGGGGCAACGTACTTTGCATCATCTTCCGTTATGACGAGGACCGACTCGGTTTTTGCATATTTTTTGATATCTTCGGCGCGGTGAAGTAGTTTGGTTGGTTTGCCAATATAGAAGATCAGGCCTGCCGAGTTATCTCCATACAGGAAGACATCTTTGCCCTTTGAAAAGTCTTTCATACTGTCTGTTATGAGCCGCGGAGATTTAAAGGCTTTATCCATAATTGGGAGATAACAGAAGTTATGAGAAATCGCAATGAGGATGAGATAGGCAAACAGAAGGAAAAGGCTTCCCTTCTCGCAATTCTTCACGAGGGTATAGAGGAATATCGCTCCTGCCATGAATATCAAAGCTATATAGACGTATACCGAAGGATTTGTCCTGAATTCCGTAACTGTCTCATTCTGCAAATTGAAAAGCGCGACAACGGCTCCGAGAGGGAGGGTCACGAGAAGGAATGCGAACACTCTTAGAAACATATTTGTCTTTGATGCCTTCACAAGCCGCGACCAACTGTCCCTGATATAGAACCCGCACAAGAGGGCGGAGGCAGGATAGACGGAAAGAAGATATATAGCCCTCTTGCTCGTGGATATCTCAAAAAAGAGAAAGGTGAAGAGGAACCATATGAGGGGAAGCCAATACTTTTGTCTGAAGGCATGGTAAATAGAAAAAGGCAGGAGTATGCTCCAGGGAAGGAAGTTGAAAAAGAGCTTGTGGAAATAATAGAAGAGGTTTTCCTGATGGTCGAAGGCGTTCACGTATCGGGTAAAGCTCTGGGTCAGAATGATTTCATTTATATATTCTCTCCCTGCCAGGAGAAACCAGATCATGGCAAGGCTGAGAGAGAAGAAACAACCGCATGCAAAAGTCAGGGTAAATCTCTTGACCTTCTTTGTGACCATTAGGTAGATGAAAATGACGCACGCGGGAATCAACAAACCTGCAGGGCCTTTCGTGAGAATAGCCAAGGATGCGGGAATGAAGGACAGCACCAGTTGCCATCTGTTGTCCTTCTTAATGGCGAGATAATTAAGAAATACGGTAAGACCGATAAAAAAAGCGAAGGTCATGTCCATGACGGATTCTCTCGCGTTTCCGAGGAACTGATAGTTTGTCAGGAGCACCATGGCTGAAAGAAATCCTGTACTTGTATCAACCAGATGGCTGCCGAGAAAGAAGGTTATGAGGACCAGCAATCCCGCGGCAATTGCCGATGGTGCTTTAGATGCAAGTTCGTCTATATTACCCGTTACTTTCGAGGCCAGGATAATCATCCAGGAATAGAAAGGAGGTTTCCAACGATTGGGTTCACCGTTGAGATAGGTGTGTATGTAATCGTTCCTCTCCACCATCTCCCGGGCAACGATAGCCTGGCGCGGTTCATCGGGGTCCCAGAGCGCAACTCCGCCCAGATTATGAACGAGCAGAACGTAAGAGAGAAGGATGAGCATCAATATTTTAAGCGATGTACCCCTGACTGCGCGTAAGTCTCTAAATTTATCAGATAACTCGAAAGACCCATCTTTCACGGTGCGCCGATTCCTCTCCTGAACACCTGCCTCAACCCCCTCACAATTGCTTCCTCTAATGGTTCGATCGGCCATATTTCGCGAATCAGAGTATACAGCGAAGATAATTACAGGAGGGTTACAGGGGTATGACAGGTTTGTAATGAATGCGCAGATGCGCGTATTGCTTTCACAGCGCCGGAAAAGGATCGTTATCGTATTACAGAAATGTCATGTCGGCTTAATCTTCCCGTAAGGGGAAGTTAAGTAACATAGCTCAAGCTCTTGGCGGACCTACAATCCAAATTCAAATTAATGCACGAGCCGCTACGCCACACCCATATAGGGGAGGAAGATCGTACGCAATGAAAATCCTAATTGTCATCCCCTCTCAGGCATCCGTTTACGGTACCAAAATGCGGCCTGCCTATCCCCACTATGGGGCGCTGTACGTATGCGCCATGCTGGAAAGAGACCATCACGATGTTGAATATATTGACATGGATATAGATGGGATGAATATTGCATCTCTGCTCGATCATGTCTCAGAATCCGGGCCCCAGGTCGTCGGTCTTTCGTGTGTCACGCCGATAGCCCCGGAAGGCTTCAAGATTGCCAATGCAATAAAAGACAGATTTAAAGGCATTTTTACGGTGATGGGCGGGGTACACGCGACGATCGATCCGGACAATTCAGTTGCCGTGCCGGGTATCGACGCGGTATGCATAGGAGAAGGAGAACACACCATGCGTGACCTTGTGGACACCCTTCAGCGAAATGGTGACCTGAAGGGTGTCCACGGCATATACTTTAAGAAGGCCGGCATAGTATTTAAGAATCCCCCTCGAAAAGTTGAACAAGATTTAGACAACCTCCCCTTTCCAGCCTTTCATTTGGTTAAGGATCCCAAGAAGTACTCTCCGCCGGACGCTCAAAAGCTTCCCGCCCTTCCCATCATAACATCGAGAGGATGCTATGGACGATGTACGTATTGTTGCACGAAACAAATACTCGGACAGCGTTTTAGGATGCGCTCGATCAAGAATGTTCTGGAGGAGTTGGATGTATTTGTGGACCGATATGGCGCGAGAGAAGCCCATTTCTTAGACGACAATCTTTCCAGTAACAAAAAACGGTTTCTCGAATTATGCAACGCGCTGAAAAAGCGCAACTATCCTCTCAACTTTGAGACATCGAATGGAATACGAGCTGATTCGGTTGACGAGGAAATATTGAACGCCCTTAGAGGAATCAGCATCAATAACATAGGGTTTGGGGTGGAGTCGGGAGATGATGACATTCTCAAAATAATTAAGAAAGGGATAACGAAGGATCAGGTTCGCAGGGCGATGAAGCTTGCAAAAGATCTTGAATTCACCACATGGGGCTTTTTTGTGATCGGATTCTACGGGGATACTCCAAAAACCATTCAAAGAACACTTGATTTTTCACTTGAGCTGGACCCCGACTTTGCGAAGTATTTCATATTGAAACCATACCCTGGTAGTGAAATATTTGAACAGCTTCGTAACGAAGGTTTAATTGATTCGCTGGATTATTCAAGATACGGACTCTATACTAATCCGGTTCATCACCTCCCGGATGTTTCCGCCCATGAATTGATAAAATGGCAGAAAAAGGCCTACAGGAGCTTCTATCTACGCCCGAAAAAGATTCTCAACCTGCTTGCTAGAATAGGATCCTGGACACAGTTCAAGCTTACCGTCAATGGGGCCGGATTGGTTCTCTCCAGGATGCTAAGACCGTCATAACCGTAGCCTTTAAAACATTTCCCGGAGGTTCTTTGTCATAACTTGCTTGAAGGATACGCCTGCTCGGCGTGTATGGGTAAAATGACCTCTTGAGATTACAGAAATGTCATAGCGGTTTAATTTTCCGGTAAGGGGAGATTATGTAACATATCCGCAGTTGCCGGCCCCTCTCATAGCTTTCGAAGCGCGAATCTTATATATGAACTGCTGTCGGCAGCGTCCATGTTCAGGAGGAGACCCTTATGCCACACACGAGCATAATCTATAGGAATATCTACCTTTACCGTCTCATTATGGACCTTCTCTACAAAGGGTCCTACAATCAACGATTTGAGAAGATTTACGGCATGATAGAAGGCAGGAACGTCGTCGAGTTGTGCTTCGGAGATATAATCATAGCCGAGCACTGCAGGCAGAGGGGGATCCGCTGGACCGGCTTTGACATGAATACAAAATTTGTAAGGCATGCGAAAAAAAAAGGTTTTGACGCTCGATTAGCAGATGTGAAGAGGATCAGCGAATTACCCACAGCGGACCTGTGCATTATCGCCGGTTCCCTGTATCATTTTGCGGAGAACATTGAATCGCTGATTCTCAAAATGATGCATTCGGCACAAAGGATAATTATCTCCGAGCCGATCCATAATTTATCGAACAGGAGCGACCTGGTAGGATATCTGGCGAGGAGATCAACAAGCTGCGGGGAAAAACACGAACAATTCCGATTCACGCAGAGCACTTTTAAGGACATGCTATTTCATTTGAGCGCAAAACATCGTTTCCGATTCAAACTCATGGATACCGTTAAAAAGGATATCATAGCGGTTCTTGACCGTAACCCAAACAAGGGATGAATCCTTCCGGTGGATTTTAGCGTTCCACTATCAGTTAATCCCAATAGGGTTTCATCTCTGGTGAGGCAGAACTTTCAGTCTCCTTGCCTGGGCGAAAGGCTCAACTACTACGTTGCCACACCTAGCATCACTTCCCCTTCCAAAATACAAAATAGGCGGCCATGCCCATAGCGAGCACCAGTGCAATAAAAAACCATGATACTATCTGATCTATCGTCACCTGTCTTCTCCAGCAGAAAAACCATTATTTTATAGTGCTTATGGTAAACATCCTGTCATCCGCCTCGTCCATTAATTTGTCCACCTTCTTGTATGCTTGATATGTGCGGACGCAGGTTATCAGCTCAATTATCTCCTGGGTGAGAATTACGTTCGAAATCTCTATAAACCCTTGTCTTACCGAGTATTTTGTCACCGACTCCGCCGGGATCTTCTTCGTCCCGTGTGAGAAGAGACCTGCACCGACGGCGTAGAGTTGTGTCCTGTCCTTGAAGTCGACGACCTGGAGCCTGCCGACCGGAACGTGGTCCGCGAGGATGGACCCGTCCGTCTCGATCCTTATCGTGCTGCCTTTCGCAATTATGGCACCGTCTTGGCCCATCACCGGGTGCCCGCTCCCCGTGACAAGTCTCTGCTCTTTGTCAAGGGAGAATTGTCCATTTCGTGTGTACATGGGGCCGCCGGGCGTGGACACGACAAAAAGTCCCGGCCCTTCTATCGCTACGTTCAGCATTCCACCTGTCTCCAGTAAAGGGGCCTGAGAGAAATCGATAAAGGTGTTTGCGGCAGAGTCAGAAAGGGATTCATCCGTGTCTCCTCCGGCATGCGGCATTTGATCGGCCAGGAAACCATGAAATACCGTTCTCATCGCCTTGTAGCCCGGCGTTGACATATTTGCCAGGTTGTTCGTCACAATATCCATCTTCTTCATTTGGGCTTTTAGTGCCCCTGTCAAAGCGTCTGATGCAATCTTGGACATGAATCCTCCATCTTTACCAATTGCCCTTCAGCCGTCCTTTGCCTGCCGACTTTACCCCTTATTTCCGGACCTTTCGTTTTCGTTACGAAACGTGGCGCGAGGTGAATCGGGAATGGTCACTTTTCCCTGGGGCCGTCAAGTTCCCTCCCTTGTTGTTTCATGTGGGATTGCATCTCTTCGGCCTTCCTTGTGCGGCCGCCCTTCCTGCCATATCCGGTAGAAACGGGTAGAACGGTGCCGGCTTCCAAGGTCCACAGCAGTTCGTTCATTTTGGTCTTCATCGTGACTCTCCTGGCTTATGGGGCTTTTCGTTGATCCCCGCTATTTTGCTCAGGGGGGGCAGGCTTTTATTGGCCCGTGAGAGGACCTACCGGGCTGCCCTTGTCCACACCCCCCCTGAAGATTGAGGTCTCTGAAACGTTAATCCATGTTTTCACCCCATATGGGTTGGGGCGCTTCCAACCGGCAAATATTTCGTGCGTCACTGTTTAATTATAACGGACCGACGATTTCTTCACGGTTACCGCAATATTACATTTCTGTAATCATACCCGTGGACAAGGATCTCATTTTTATGGAAAAGGGGCATCGTGCGAGAGGGTTTTCCACGAGAATAAAGTCTTCAAGGAAGGGCCGTGGAACAGCAAAATCGACTGAACAGCTTGTTTACGAATTCATAATTGTTGTTGCGCCCGGGATTATTATCGTGTAACATTGGTCCCCAAACAGGAGATTCATTGGATTATGCGCGCGTTAATCGTGGAAGATGAGAAGAAGACCAGCCAGTACTTGAAGAAGGGTCTCTCGGAACACGGATTCGTGGTCGACGTGGCCGAGAACGGAGAAGATGGCCTCCATCTTGCCGTGACAGGTGATTACGCGATCGTTATCCTCGATATCATGCTCCCCGGCCGGGACGGCTGGTCGGTCATCCGCGAGCTTCGGGCGAGCGGGAAGCAGACGCCCGTGCTGTTCCTGACCGCGCGCGATTCCTTGCAGGACCGGATCAATGGCCTTGAGCTGGGCGGAGACGACTATCTTGTAAAACCCTTTGCCTTCTCGGAATTGCTCGCCCGCATTCGCACGATCCTTCGCCGGGGTCCCGACAGACAGTCGGATACGGTACGCATTGCGGACATGGAAATCGACCCTGTCAGACACAGAGTGACACGAGCGGGGAAACGTCTGGATCTTTCGCCGAAGGAGTTCCTTATCCTGTGGCTTCTCGCCCGACATGCCGGGGAAGTGGTAACCAGGACCTTCATATCAGAGCAGGTCTGGGACATCAACTTCGACAGCGATACCAATGTGGTGGATGTGGCTATCCTGAGGCTGCGAAGAAAGGCGGACGACCCCTTTCCAGTAAAACTGATCCATACGGTCCGGGGTGTGGGCTATGTCCTTGAAGAACGTTCTGAAGAAGCTGACCTCTAAAGCGAGTCTTTCTTCGCTCAAAACCCTCTCCATTACGAGAAGGCTCACGATTCTCTATGCCGTGGCTACGCTGTCTCTTTTGGCAACATCGGCCATTTTTCTCGATCGCATACTGATAACCGACATGGCAAGTGAGGACAACCGATTTCTCGCCGCGGAGGTTCATAACTTGCGCATGCTCATGGCAAAACATCCCCACAACATAAACATATGGAAAGAGGAAGTGGAAAGAGGTGCTCAGGCCTCCGCATTAACCTACATCAGGCACTATGCGAGGATCATCGATACGGACAATACGGTGGCAGTCGAGGCTCCAGGCATGAGCCGCGTTGTGATGTGTTCGTCTTTCCCGCCCCCTTCCGCCTCCGACGTGCCCCCGGAAGAGGGTGTGAGGGTAGTCGGGCTCGACAAAAGCCCTCTTCTGCTGGTGGCCGCACGGGTCGATCTGAACACCCCGGTCGGGGGACAAAAGATTATCCAAATAGCGCTCGATGTGTCGCACGAAGATGCGATTATCGCCGATTACAGGGAAAAAGTGGCCATCGTCCTCTTCGCGGGAATGATTTTGTCGACTCTCATTGGATTTTCCATAGCACACGAAGGGCTGCGTCCTCTGAAGGCCATGAGAAAGGCATTCAAAAGCATAGGTCCCGGGCGGCTCCATCACCGGATGGGATCGAGGGAATGGCCCGACGAGATCGCCGTCCTCGCAGACGCCTTCGACGGGATGCTTGAAAGACTTGAGAATTCTTTTACGGCCCTGTCACGATTTTCAGCCGACCTTGCCCATGAGTTGAGAACGCCCATTAATAATCTCAGGGGTGAGGCGGAGGTCACCCTGTTTAAGGCCCGGACGACGGATGAGTATCGCCAGGTTCTTGAATCGAGCCTGGAGGAATATGGTCGGCTTTCCCGCATGATAGAAAATCTCCTTTTCCTGGCCCACGCGGAAAGTCCAGATACAATGCTGCGACAAACCCGAATACACGTGGGTGAGGTGATAGAGGCCCTTCTGGAGTTCTTTGACCCTATTGCGGAAGAGAAGGGCATCGAGGTCACAGCCTCAGGGGATGCAGAAATGGAGGTAGACCCCACCTTGTTTCGACATGCTTTAAGCAATATCCTCTCAAATGCGTTTCAGTACACGCCGTCGGGAGGTAAAATTACGGTAACCGTGCAAACCGGCGATGACGGAGCAATCCAGGTGGACATAGTCGACACGGGAATGGGCATCGAAGCCGAACACCTCGCTCAGGTATTCAATCGATTTTTCAGGACGGGGCGGGCGCGTGCTCAACATCCTCAAGGCACGGGACTCGGCTTTTCTATCGTAAAATCGATCATGGATCTCCACGGAGGTGCGGTAATAGTGCAAAGCGAACCGGGCATGGGTACGACTGTCACATTAAGATTCCCACAACCGTAGGGCCAAAACAATCCGATTACACAACTGTAATGTTCCAGTAATAACTTCGTAACCTTTAATCAGGTAGAATGGTAAACAGGCCGGACCTCCGAACAGCACAGGCCCGACGCCCTCCGGAAGTGATAGCCGACGGAAGGGATGTCGGAAATAAGATCCTCCCACGCGTCCCGCGATTGTTTGAACGGCAGGAGAGGAACACCATTGCGAAGGACAGAAAGGTTCATGCAGAAGAACGTGACCGGACAATTTGTATAAATATGGCTTCCTCTGGAGGTTTTCATGAAACAGTCATTACACCATTCCCTTAAAGGGTTGGTCATTGTTGTAGGGTTTCTTTTTCTTTTCTCCCTAGGAATGGAATCTCTCGCCCACGCACGAGCGGGGAGCGGAAGATCATCCGGGAGTCAGGGATACAGCTCCGGCGGCTCCTATCAGAGATCGGCCCCTGGCCAGTCACGCCCGCAACAGGCCCCTCCTCAAAGACCTCCCGTCCAACCACCGGCATCACAGTCTTCCATGGGCAAGACTTTCCTTTCAGGGCTCGGCGGCGGTTTGGTGGGCGGCATGCTCGGAAGTATGCTTTTTAGCGGCCGCGGTTTCGCCGGGGGCGGTTCCGGATTTGGTGGCGGCGGAGGCGGCGGATTCGGTTTTGGTGAACTCATACTTCTCGTTATTATCGGTGGCGTCATCTATTTTGTAGTAAAACGCTACAGGGCAAGAAAGCAGATGATGACGACCGCAGGGGTCGGAGGAACAGCATATGCCAACTCCTACGGCTTCAGCAGCGAACCTGCGTCTGAACCCTATTATGTGCCTCAGCCGAACCAGGAAGACCCTGTCTCCGCAGGACTCCGTTATATCAGCGGCTCAGACCCCATGTTCAATGAATACAGGTTCAAGGAAATGGTCGAAGATTCTTTCTTCAAGATCCAGAGCGCTTGGACAAAAAGGGATTTGGATAGCGTGAGATACCTGTTTACCCCTCAAATGCTCAATACCTTTCAGGAAGACGTGAGCAGATATCAAACAAATAAGCAGATCAACCGCCTTGAAAATATCGCTGTCCGGCAGGTTGAGATCGTCGATGCGGTCCAGGAGCAGGGCGTGGAGAATATTACCGTGAAATTCCTCGCAAGTCTTCTTGACTACGTGGTGGACGAGACAAGCAACCAGGTCATCTCCGGCAGCCCCTCGGATCCCGTGAAGTTTCTCGAATACTGGACCTTTACGAGAAGGACCGGGGAGCGAAGCTGGGCCCTTGGGGGAATTACACAAGAGGGTGATTACAGATAACATCAGTTCTTCATGACTGAACGGCACTTAGGGAAATCCTCAAGGCACGGAATTGGGTTATCCATCGTGGACCTCCGTGAGGTGCGGTTCGGGTGCAGCATAAGGTTGGCAGGCACCCCGCCGTACCCTCCGTTTAATGCAATCACTACAAAGATTACACAATTGTAATCTGCCTGTAATAATCCGGACATTTTCCGGATGGTAGAATATGGGTCCAAACGTATCCAGGAGGTGTTGTCTTGGTATGTCCCGGTTGTGGCGGTGAATTGACGAAGCGTGTGAGATACGGAGAGTCCCTCGACATGTGCGCCGTATGCGGCGGTATCTGGCTCGAGAATGGAGCGCTCGGCGCCATCATACGGAATATGGAGGCGGTCTTATCGTTGCCTCGTAATGAACAGGAGAAGAGTCTTTCACGAAGTATGGAAAAAGACTGTTGTCGGGACCAGAGAGTCTGTCTCGGGTATGGTGAAAGAAGAAAGGCATTCTTCGATTTCTTTGATTGAAAGGCTATGTCTTACACGGAGAGCGGGAATTAGTCAGGAATAGGAGGGGAACCATAAACGCCCGCTCCCCCTCCATGAATCATTCATCCCTTTGTTCGCCCTCTCCGGAACCGGGTACGCCTTACGGAACGCCCAGAGGCGCGGCTGACCACACAATAATAGTATGGGCTTATTCCCGACCTTCGCAGGAAAAAGGCCAAGGAGGCACACTACCAATGTTTTTAATTGTATTTATGTTGTTTACCATGCTTGGTACAGGTATGGCCCACGCCCTTACCCTGGACCAGGCAGTCGGGACGGCGCTCAAGAGCAATTCGGAGCTCCAGGCCCTGAGATATGAGGAGGAAGTGGGGAAAGCGCAATTACAGAAGGCCCGCATCCTCCTTCCCGCCAACCCCATAGTGGGCGGCACCCTTTCGAAAAAGGAAAAGCCTTCGGAGGTTGGGGCGGGAAAATATACAAACTATGGCGTTACCCTCTCTCAGGAGTTTGAGGTGGCGGGCCAGAGGGGGATCAGGGTGGATATCGCCCACAAAAATATCTCAAGGGTGGTCAATCAGATCAGGGACAGAGAAAGACTGTTGATCTATGAGGTGCGGGAGGGCTTTGCCAAGGCTCTTTCGTTAAAGGCAAAAGAGGAGTTGACTAAGAAGGTCGTGAACATCCAAGAAGAGTTAATGAACTTTACCCACATAAAATACAGAGCAGGTAGTGTCTCGGGACTGGAAGTGAACCTTGCGGAAATTGAGCTGGGAAAAGCGAGGAGGGACCTGGTGTCTGCGGAAAGGGAGGTAAGGGAAGCGCTCCTTTCGCTCCAGGGTGCGATGGGGCTGAAACCCGACCCCGGATTTTCCGTTGAAGGCACGCTCTCTCCCGACACGTATCAGCTACCCGAGAAGCGTCTCCTTATGGAGCGGGCGGCGGCGGTCCGGCCCGACTTAAAGGCCTCCTCTCGAGAAGTGGAGATGTCGGACCGGATAGTTGATCTCGTCGGAAGAGAGGCTATACCCAATGTGACCTTCGGCGGATTTCAGGTCAGAGACGAAGAGAGGTACGACCGGGGAGTCCTCATGTCCGTCTCGATCCCCCTTTTTGACAGAAAGCAGGCGGAGAAGAAAGGGGCTGAGACGCGGGCCCGGCAGGCAAGGATAAGGCGTTCGGGACTCGAAAACAGACTCGACCGCGAGATAGAAGATGCGTACAACAACCTTGTCTCTTCTCTGAACGAACTGACCGTCTTTAAAAAGGAGATCATGGGCAAATCAATGGAAACCCTGAACCTTCTCAATTTTGCTTTCAAAGAAGGCAAGATCAGTTTTTTCGAGGTGCGAGGGGCGCAGAGAGATACGCTGGAGATGCAGTTCGCCTACCTCGACACCGTGTTACGGGCTCAGACTTGGGTCTATGCCATGGAGCGGGCCGCAGGAGGAGATATATGATGATGAAGTTTTTGTTCGGACGCAAGAAAATGATCGGTCTTATTCTTGCGGGCGTTCTCACGGGGTCCGTATTGGCGATAACGGTCCTTGCATGGAAAGGCTCGCCGGGCCGCGAGGAACTCACCAAAAACAGGGGAACGGCTCAGGAAGCAAAAGATCCCGACGTTGTTTCTCTGCCACCCGAGAAGCTCGGGGCATCAGGCATAGAAGTGGCGAAGGTCTTAAGGGAACCGGACAACACGCCGCTCATGGCAACCGCTGCCATTGAGTTGAATGCAGACAAAACATCCAGGGTAAGCTCGAGGGTCACGGGGCGCATCATGCGGACCACCGTGTCCCAGGGGGACCGGGTGAAAGCCGGGCAACCCCTCGCCTTCATTGACACAGTAGAGCTCGACCAGATCTGGGCCGAATACAGAAAGAACAAAGGGAGGTACGAGCTTGCCCGGAAGAACCTCAAACGGGAGGAGGCCCTTTTTGAGCAAAAGGTTGCGCCCGAAAAGGACATGCTGAAGGCCCGCCAGGACCTGAGCGAGGCTGAAGCGGACCTGACCTTCGCAAAAGAAAGGTTCAGGCTTCTCGGTATTGACGTCGGTGCGCTCCGAACAACGCAAAACGGTGACGCAGGTAACCGACCTCTCATCCCCATCGTCTCGTCCGTCGGAGGAGTCGTCATAGAGAAGGCCGTAACACAGGGGGAAGTCGTGAGTCCCGAGAAGCCGCTTTTTGTGGTAGCGGACATCTCGACGCTCTGGGTCCTCGTGGATATCTATGAAATAGATATGGCAAAGCTCAAGGCGGGCGCCGTAGTCAACGTCTCGGTGAATGCTTTTCCCCATAAGGTGTTCCGGGGCAAGATTTCGTATATTGGTGATGTGGTGGGGGAACGGACGCGAACGGTTAAGGCCCGGGTGACCATAGATAATTCTGAAGGCTCGCTGAAGCCCGGCATGTTTGCCGCCGTGTCCATAGACGCCGAGACGGGCGCGGCAGCAAGTGAGGTGATCGCCATACCCGAGGAGGCCATTCTCGTAGATGGGTCGGACCGGTATGTTTTTGTGAAGGTCGGCGAGGGTCTATTCAAGAGGAAGAACGTGGTCCTGGGACGCTCCCTGGGTAAGAAAGTAGAGGCCGTAACTGGCTTACGCGAGGGTGATGTGCTCGTCGTAAAGGGTACTTTCCCCGTCAAGTCCGAGTATAAGAAACAATCGCTCAAGGTCGAGTAGGGGGCATCATGCAGGGTATTGTCGACTTCGTATTGAAACAGAGGCTTCCGGTGCTCCTCGGAGTCGTCTTTTTGGTTGTGGCGGGCCTTTTCTGCTATAAGACGATCTCCATTGACGCCTTTCCCGATGTGACCAATGTCCAGGTCCAGATCATCTCCCAATCACCGGGCATGTCGCCCCTCGAAACCGAGAAGTTTGTGACCGCCCCCATCGAGCTTCAGATGAGCGGTCTCACGGGGTTGAAGGAAACGAGATCTATATCGAAATACGGCCTATCCCTGGTCACCCTCGTCTTTGAAGACAAGATCGATATCTATTTCGCCCGACAACTTGTCTTGGAGCGTCTGATCGAAGTGAGGGAGAAGCTCCCCAAAGGCGTGGAGCCGACCTTCGGCCCCATCTCGACTGGCCTCGGCGAAGTGTATCAGTATACCCTCGAAGGGGGAGGAAAGAGTTCGATGGAGCTCAGGACGCTCCAGGACTGGGTGGTGAAGAAGATTCTCAAGACCGTGCCCGGAGTGATTGACGTAAATTCCCACGGCGGGGACGTCAAGGAATATCATGTAATTGTGAGCCCCGAAAAGCTTATCAAGTACAATCTCTCCCTTCGGCAGATCTTCGAAGCGGTGGCGCGCAATAATGCAAATGCAAGCGGCAGCTACCTGAATATGGGCGGCGAAAGGTATATCATCAGGGGCCTGGGGCTTCTTAAAAATCTGGAAGACATAGGCGACATAGTGGTAGCCTCCTCCCGCGGCACGCCCATTTTCGTGAAGGATATTGCCGAGTTGAAACTCGGACCAGCTCTCACGCTCGGCGCGGCGGTGAAGAACGGGCACGATGCAGTGACGGGAATCGTTCTCCTCGTGAAGGGCGGCAATTCCATGAACGTGGTTGCAAAGGTTAAAGAAAAGATCAAAGAGATAAATAAAACACTGCCCGATGGTGTCCGGGCCATACCATACTACGACCGGGCCGAACTGGTAAAACGCGTGCTCTCTACCATTACAAAAGCCCTGGCGGAAGGCTCCATTCTCGTCGTTATAGTGCTCTTTATATTCCTGGGTAGCGTGAGGACAGCCCTCGTGGTCACCTTGTCATTACCTCTTACCGTGCTCTGCACCTTCGTCTTTATGAGGCAATGGGGCCTTACCGCGAACCTTATGTCCTTGGGCGGACTGGCCATAGCCATAGGCATGATCGTTGACGGCGCGGTGGTTATCGTAGAAAACGTCTACCGCCAGCTTTCGGAGAGGAAGGGGGAGTCCCGCGTACACATTGTAGCGGAAGCATCGAAAGAAGTAGTGCGTCCCGTCTTCTTCGGGATACTCATTATCACCATCGTCTTCCTGCCCCTCTTCTCCCTCACCGACGTGGAGGGGAAGATGTTCATTCCCCTGGCCCTCACGGTAGTAATGGCTCTTGTGAGTTCCCTCATCGTCTCATTCGTATTTGTACCCGTATTCTCTCTCTTCATACTGAAACCGGGCAAAGAGGAGGACACGAAGTTCCTTGCTACAATAAAGAGGAGGTTCAGGCCCATACTCGAGTGGGCCCTCCTTAACCGGAAGAAAGTCACGGCCATCTCCTGTGGTCTGCTTGCAGCGAGTCTCTGTCTTTTGCCGTTCATAGGCAGGGAGTTCATGCCCACCATGCAGGAAGGCTCCCTCGTGATCCAGCCCATAAGGTTTCCCAGCGTCTCTCTCGAGGAATCGGTAGAGATAGAGAAACGGTTTCAGAAGGTATTGTTTTCCTTCCCCGAGGTAGATTCCGTGGTCTCCAGAATAGGGGCGGGAGGCATTGCCACCGATCCACAGGGCCCCGAGATATCCGACCCTATCATCACGCTTAAACCCCGTTCTCAATGGAAGACCGCAAAAACACAGGACGGGCTTATCGCGAAAATGAGGGAAAGGCTTGAGGGGTCCATGCCCGGGATGACTTTCAATTTCACTCAACCTATTGCCCTCAGGGTGGACGAACTGATTTCAGGGGTTAAATCCCAGCTTGCCATAAAGATATACGGCGACGACCTCGACGTTCTGAAGAAAAACGCAGAAGACATGGCCCGGATAATGTCCTCCATACAGGGGACGATGGACTTGAGGGTGGAGCAGGTTTCCGGGCAGCCCTATCTCCACATCGATTTTGACAGAAAGGCAACGGCCAGATTCGGGATCAATATTTCCGATGTTCAGGAGATCATAGAAACGGCGGTCCGTGGCGGCCAACCCACGGAATTGTTCGACGGCGACAAGAGGTTCGCCGTGAAGATCAGGTTTCCACAAGAAAATAGGGCTAACGCCGAATCTATAGGCACGCTCCTTGTGCCGGTCCAGGAGG
>DASXUJ010000120.1 GCA_036504895.1 Syntrophorhabdaceae bacterium | reverse complement strand
CAGTTCTACGTTGTCTTCAACAAGAGGAAATGGGACAGCCTTCCTCCGGATGTAAAGAAGACCTTCACCGACTTCTCGAGAGAGTTCCTCGAGAGATGGGCCGTGGAATGGAACAAGATCGACATCGAAGGCAGGGACTATTTCATTAAATTAGGCGGCCAGGTAATACCCGTCTCCGACGCGGAGCAGGCAAAGATGGTGAAGGCAGTGGAGCCCGTGATCGTAGACTTCAAGAAAGACCTCGTCAACAAGGGCTTCAAGGCAGCCGAGGTAGATACATGGGTAGCCTTCATCAAGGACCGCATCGAGTACTGGAAGGGCCAGGAGAAGGTCCAGAAGGTGCCTACGGCGTATAATTACTAAGACAAAATCCTCGTGAGCGATTGCGGGCCGTGACCGGAGCATAGATCACGGCCCGTATTATTAGAAAGTGCTTGACAAATGAATATTATTCATTAAAAATTGAGCAGCACTCAATATAAGAATTCCGATTCAAAAAAAGCCCGCATGGCGGGCGCCGGCGGGCGATGAATCATACGGGAAGGGGTGGATTAGTGATAAAGAAGAAACTGAGAAAGCAGCAGATCATGCAGGCTGCCATAGATGTATTCGGTAAAAGTACCTATCAGAGTGCGAATATCTCTGAAATCGCCAGGACCGCGGGCATCGCGGAAGGGACGATCTACCAGTATTTTAAAAATAAGCAGGACCTTTTCTTCTCTATCGGTCTCGAAAAAACAAAGGAATTCTGCAAGGAGATCGACCGCCATCTGGAAGGAGCTACGGACACGACGGACAAGATAAGAAAGCTCGTCTGGTATTATCTCTACTATTTCAAGACAAACCCTGATTACGTGCGGAGTCTCATGCTCGAGATGAGGGTAAACCGAGACTTCGTGAAATCGAAGAGTTACAAGAGTTTCAAGGCCTTCAGCAAACAGGTGCTCGGGATACTCGAAAAGGGGCAGAAAGAGGGCGTCATCAGGAAAGACGTGGATGTATACCTCGCCCTCCAGCTTCTCCTCGGGACGCTGGAGCACATCGTGACCAGGTGGCTTCTAAAGGGGGAGAAATATGACCTCCTCGAGCTTCATGAGCAGGTGAGCGAGCTCGTGCTCGGAGGTATCTGCGGGCGCGCCGGGTGATCTCCGGAGGTTGGGTGAAAAGGATTAAAAGGGGGCAGGGCAGATGGAAAAGGAAGTGACGAAGGCGTATAGCGGCTGTGCACTCTGTTATCACAGCTGCGGCATCGAGGTATCGGTGGAAGACGGAAAGGTGGTGAAGGTCAGGGGCCAGGCGTCCCACCCCGTGAACAAGGGGAAGCTTTGCCCGAAAGGCCGCACCACGATCGAGCACCTCTATCACCCCGACAGGCTCAAGTACCCGATGAAAAAGAAGAAGGGTGCATTCGAGCGGGTCTCCTGGGAGCAGGCCCTTTCAGAGATCGCGGCGAAGCTCGGGAAGCTCAAGGAGGAATACGGACCCACGGTCCTTGCCTTCTTCTGCGGCTCGATCGGGGTCGAGAACCTGGAGATGGTCTCCCTCACTCACCGTTTCAAGGCTGCCTTCGGCTCCTCCAACTTTTTCTCCGTTGAGAGTATCTGCTACCGCATGAGGATCAGGGCGCGGCAGATCACCTTTGGAAAATATCCGGTAGAAGAGATGGACTCGAACCTCTACATCCTCTGGGGCCACAATCCTTCCGCCTCCGATTTTCCGCTGCTCCTCGCCATGCAGGAGAATATGAAGAAGGGTGCGAAAGTCATCGTCATCGATCCGAGGCGGATTCCGCTGGCGGAGAAGGCGGAGATGTACCTTGCCATAAGACCCGGAACTGACGGCGCCCTCGCTCTGGCCCTCATGAACGTGATGATCGAAGAGAAGCTCTACGACGCGGATTTCGTGGAAAAGTACACCTACGGCTTCGACCGGCTCGTCCTCCATGTACGGCAGTACACGCCCGAGTGGGCGGAGATGATCACCTGGGTCAAAGCCGAGGATATCCGGACCCTTGCGCGCAGGTTCGCGGGCACCCGGGGGGCGAGCATCTTTCACGGCACCTGCACCCAGGACCAGTGCGCCAACGGCAGTCAAAACGACCGGGCCCTCGCCATATTGCAGGCGCTCACCGGGAATATCAACGTGCCGGGCGGCTGGGTAACAGGCCCCGGCCTCCGCTTGAACGACCTCGGCCTTCCCAACCCCGGTAAGCCCCTGGGAGCGGATGAATACCCCCTCTTCCACGAGCTCTGGGGAAGAAAGAGCCCCTATGCGGTCATGAACATGGTGCCCGAGAGCGTGCCCGACAAGCTGCGGGCCTTTATCGTGGCGGGTGGAAATCCCCTCGTCACCATGCCCGATTCGAACGCCCTGAGGGATGCCTTCAAAAAGCTGGACCTGCTGGTAGTTTACGAGCAGTTCATGACCGAGACCGCCCAGTTCGCCGACTATGTGCTTCCTGCCGCCAACCAGCTCGAGTTCTGGGGCCTCGCCTACAATTACAATGTGTGCCATAGCGTCCCTTACCTCATGCTCCGCCCGCCCGTGATCGGGCGTTATCACGAGTGTCGCTCGATCCGGGAGTTCTACACGGACCTCGCCGGCAGATGCGGCTTCGGGGAAAAGTTCCCGTGGAAATCGGACCGTGAAGTCGTAGCCTTCGAGCTTGAGCCGTGCAGCCTGAGCTTCGAAGCCCTTCTCGAGAAACCGGAAGGCGGCATGTATGGGAAAAAGGAGTATGGGATCCGGGAGAACTCTTTCGCTACCCCCACGGGGAAGATAGAGATATGGAGCGAAGCTTTCGAAAAGGCCGGATTCGACCCCCTGCCCACGTACCTCGAACCTGACAAGAGCCCCCAGGGGCCACGCTGGGCGGAGCTCGGGGAGAAATATCCCCTCATTCTCTCCACCGGCACGAGGGACTTCTTTTTTAACGGAAGCATGCTCCACAATATGGAGTCCCTCAAGAGCCGCTCTCCATTCCCCAAAGCCGAATTGGGACCGGCGACGGCGCTAAGGTACGGGATCGCCCAGGGAGACGACGTGATAGTGGAGACCGACCGGGGTAAGGTCAAAATGAAGGCGAGCGTGGATGATCGGGTGGTGGAAGGGGTGGTACTCGTGCCCCACGGGTGGCCGGGTGAAGGAAACTGCAATCTCCTTACCGACTGCAACTGCAGGGAGCCTATCATGGGCTATCCCCAGTGGAAAGGACTCCTGTGCAGCATCAGGAAGGCGGGTTAGAAAAGGCCGAAGCAGCCGATCTCGCTGCTCCTTCTCATGGGAAGGGGATCGTCCTGTCAGGCCCGATTCACTTGTCGCGAATACGGTAAAGCTTTACGAATTCCTCACCATGTCTGAATTCGGAAAAGGGAGTAAGGGGCTTTACGCAACCGGCGACGAAGGGGGTACCCTTTTCGGTCTCTTCGTCGGTCACGACATAATCTACCCCCCTGGACCTCAATTGCTCCATAAGGGCGCCACAGGTATCGACTCCCCGGGAAAGAGAGGGGAGAAAGCGCCACTCCCCCTGTGCATAGAAAGGCACCAGAGGCATGGCGGCGGCGACGACGGCGTGAGGATCGCGGGAGCCAAGGTAAAGCCCCGCCTCCTTGTTGAGCCCTCTTGTCGTCGAGGGAGGATTCACGCATTGGATGAGGGAGAAGCCGACGATGCCCGCGATGCAGAGATAATAGATAATCTTTCCCCGACCTGATCTTCCGGCAAAGGACCTAAAAACAGAGAGGCCGGCAACCGTAAAAGGCAACATCAGGGGGATCAGTTCCACATAAAACCTCTTTGACGATGCCCTCACCGCGGAAGGAACGAGGATGTGGAAGAAAAGGAGAACCAGGACGAGCACTGCATAGCGCCTGTCGACTCTCGCAATGCCGAGATAAGCGAGAAGCAGTAAGTGAGGCAGCAAAGCATTTACCACATCGTAGAGAACGGTGGGAAAATACCTCGCGATCAACCCGAGGGAGGATACGGGCAGCAGATGGGAGTGGTAGGCCGCAGGACTTGCCATCATTTCTTTGGCGAGAATCGCTTTTTTGCTCACTACCCAAAATCCGGTTTCCGCTTTCATCCAATACACGTACGCGCCGACTAGAAATGCAAAGAAAAGGGCGAAAAGGAAGGCGTGGAGAAACCTCTTTTTTAATAAAAACAGGGCGCAGAGAGGAACGGAATAGGCGATGTATTCCGGTCTCGTGAGATAGGTAAGAGACAGAGAAAAGCCCGAGAGCGCCGCGTACAAAGGGCTATCGGCTGTCCAGCTCCTGTAGAAGGCGAAGACGGTGAAGAGGACGAGCACCGTGGCGATCGATTCCGTGAGGACAGACGCGGAATATTTTACGAGGTAAGGGTTCAGGGCGACGAAGAAGGCCACATAGAGGGCCTTCGTGTCTCCTATAAGGCGCCTGAAAAAGATGAATGAGAGATAGACAAGGAGAAGGCCCGCGGCGAGAGAGACGGCGGTGCCCGCAAGCTCCAGGTCCGGGATTATGAGATGGGCAAGGCCGATAAGAAATGGATAGAAGGGAGGAAAAACCCCTCCGAGTGCCTCCCGCACCTCTCCTTTCGAAAAGGCGTCCCCTATTTGAGCATAAAGGGTCCCATCGAGATCTATGGCGGACATGGTCGCCGCCGCGGCAAGACGGAGGATCAAAGCCAGGGAAAGGATAAAAATAAGGATAATGGCCGGACGTTTGATTTCTTGATCCGGATCGAAGGTCAACCATGAAAGGAAGGCGGCGCGGGGAGTCTCGATGGGGGCCATCCCTTACCAGGGGTTGGTGAGATCTCCGGCGTGGTAAGAATGGTCTCTGCCCGAGAAATAGGTCTTTCCATCCCCCTTTTTGAGCCCCAGGAAATCACCGTGGAACATCCGGTACAGGAGACTTATAGGTGTGAGGAACAGAAAAAAAATAAGCCCCAGGATCACGCGGGTATTGACGGCACTCAAAAGCCCCGCGAATTTAAGCCAACCCGAAGAAACCCTGATCGACCACCGCTCCATAAAAACACCTACAGCAAGCAGGAGAAGGGCGAGAACATACAAAGCCTTCGCCCCGCTTAAAAGGCCGAAGAATATCCCGGCCATGGCAAGAACGGCCATAGTGGTAAGGGCCTCATGGCCCGCGGTTTTTGTTTTGTTCCTTTCCATTAAATTATTTATTCCCAACAAATACAAAAGTCGAAAGCATCATACCATTTTATGGGGTTCACGTCACCCCCTCCAACGGCAAAGCCGCTGGAGTCTCCCCCTCGCGCTCGCTGTGCGAGCTACAACACGCGAGAAAGATTTTATGTATGCTTCATCCCATTACACGCACATTGATTTACACGTTGTGACTGCTTTTTGGGCTCACGTCACGCATTGTAATGGGGCTCACGTCGCCCCCTCGACGGGCAAGGCCCGCCGAGCCTCCCCTTCTCGCTCGCTGTGCGAGCTACACGCGAGAAAGATTTGACGTATTCTTCTTCTCCCCACACGCACCACCGTTTTCCGATTACACGTTTTCCGATTTTCTCTTTTAACGCATCACACGCATCACACGCTTTAACGCATCACACGCTTAAAAAATCGCGTAAATAAAAGGTGCGATTGCCGAGCCTCCTGAGAGTACTATGAGGAGTCCGAAGATCAGGAGCACGACAATGATGGGCAAAAGCCACCATTTTTTTCTTTCTTTGAGAAATCCCCAGAGATCACCCAATAATGACATTGTTTACCTCCTTATTCGGCTTCCCGAATCCGGGTTAATATCGGAATGCGGTCGGTTTTGCTTCCCTGTCAGGGACAGGGATTAAATTTTGGTCAATATTCGGCATTCTTCAGACCGAGGGCAGGATCGGCCGGTCCAAGGGCCGATGATCCTCTTCTTAATCGAGCCCGTATACCTCTTTCCAGTCGCCTTTTTCAACCCAGGGAGGCTGCGACTTCTTCTCGAAAAGATAATCGCCTATTACGAGATAATCCATCTCCGTTCTCATGAAGCACCTGTATGCATCCTCGGGGCTCATGACAATGGGTTCTCCCCGGACGTTGAAGCTCGTGTTGATGATCACTCCGTAGCCTGTCCTGTCTTTGAACCGTTTAATGAGCTGCCAATATTTCGGGTTCGTTTCTTTGTGGACGGTTTGTATCCGTGCCGTATAATCGATATGGGTTACCCCGGGCACATCGGACCGGAGGTGATAGAGCTTGTCTCTCCAGGGCAGGGAATGATAATTGCCGGGTACGGGGTTCCGTTTCCCTTCCTTCACGTCCGCCACGAGGAGCATGTAAGGGGAGGGGGTCGCAAGGTCGAAGAACTCCTCCGAGTCCTCCGCAAGCACCGAAGGCGCAAAGGGGCGGAAACTCTCCCTGTATTTTATTTTAAGGTTCAGTTTTTTCTGCATCTCCGAATTCCTGGCGTCCGCAATGATGCTCCTGTTGCCCAATGCCCGGGGGCCCCATTCCATCCTCTCCTGGAACCATCCTACTACATTGCCCTGATCGAGAATTTCGGCTGTTCTGACGCATAGGGCATCGAAATCTTCGAATTTCTCGTAGGGGGCTTTATATTTTTCCGCCATGACGAGGGTGTAGGCGTCGCTGAACCTGGGTCCCAGATAGGAGCCCTGCATGTTATCGGGGAACGGGTGGGCCGTGCGTTTTTGCCCGAAGTAGATGTGGTACGCGGCCAATGCCGCTCCAAGGGCGCCTCCGGCATCTCCTGCAGCCGGCTGAATCCAGATATCATCAAATATTCCTTCTCTCAGGAGCTTGCCGTTTGCCACGCAATTGAGGGCCACCCCTCCCGCGAGGCAGAGGCGCTTCGAGCCGGTCAACCGTTTTGCCTCCCGGGCCATCTTCAGGAAGATCTCTTCCGTAACGCGCTGTATGGCCAGGGCCAGGTCGCAGTGCTCCGGCAGGAGTTCGCCCTCAGCAGCGCGGACGGGAAAGCCGAAGAGGTCCGCCCATTTTGAATCCCGGGCCATTCTGAGGCCCGTCGCATAATCGAAATATGCCTGGTCGAGCCGTATGGAGCCGTCTTCCTTGATATGGACGAGGTTCTCCTTGATGATCTTCTCATACCGGGCGGTTCTCTCTGCCGCAGGGTCGCCGTAAGGGGCGAGCCCCATGAGCTTGTACTCGCCTGAATTAACCCGGAACCCCAGGTAATAGGTAAAGGCGGAATAGAGGAGACCCACGGAATGGGGAAACTTCAGCTCGGAAAAGATCTTTATCTTTTCTCCCTGTCCGTGACAGATCGAGGTGGTGGCCCATTCCCCCACGCCGTCAATGGTGAGGATTGCCGACTCATCGAAAGGCGACGGGTAAAAGGCGCTCGCCCCATGGGAAAGGTGGTGCTCGGGAAAAAGGAGGGTCATCTTCTTTTTATCGAAGGGGCCGATCTGCCTGAGCTCGTCAAGAATCAGCTTCTTGAGCATGAGCTTCTCTTTTATCCACACCGGTATGGCGGAGAGAAAAGATTTGAACCCCCTGGGCGCGAAGGCGTAATACGTCTCCAGAAGGCGCTCGAATTTGAGGAAGGGCTTGTCGTAAAATACCACGGCCTCGAGCTCGTCCAGGGAGATGCCGGCCTGATCGAGGCAGAAGGAGACCGCGTGGGTCGGGAAGGAGGGATCGTGTTTTCTCCTGGTGAAACGCTCTTCCTGGGCGGCGGCGATGATACTCTCATTCTCTATCAACGCGGCCGCGGAATCATGGTAAAACGCGGATATGCCTAAAATGTACATTGTAAGGGATGAAAGGCCCGGGGACCCCCCAATTCACTCCTTCCGATTGATTCCCCTTATATTGGGAAAGTTTGCAGGTCATTATACCCCGCACGCTCACTTTCTGCAATACCTGTGTCCCGGAGATTTCTCCGGGACACAGGTAAGATGGATTCCGGCGTCAACTGCGAATGGGTATAGGGGGTCCCTGGATCTACCTCCTCACGGTTACCGTAAACATGGTCTTTACCGCGGGGGTTTCGGTGAGGGAGACGTTGAGCTTCCCGATCCTCTGCCCTGCCGTGGGATTGGGGCTTGCGCTATAGGAAACTGCGCCGCTTCCGCTTCCCGCGCTCGTATCGGCGGTGAGCCAGCCTTCCGACGAGGTGACGTTCCATGTGCAGCCTGGGGGCGCATTTACCGTGAATGAGCCGTCTCCTCCGTTCGCGTCGAAGCTATGGCGGGGAGGAGGAGAGATGGAGAGGGTGCAGGCGGACTGACTCACGGTGAAAGCCTTCTTCTTCGTGGGAGCAGTGCTCAGGGCGACGTTGATCGTGCCCTTTCTCGGTCTGCCCGTGCTATTGGATGCGGCGGTGTAGGAGACAGGGCCCGTCCCGGTTCCCGAGGCAGTGGCAATGACCCAGTCAGGTGAGGCGACGTTCCATTCGCAGCCTTGCGTGGCATGTACGGTGAAGGAGCCCGTCCCTCCAACATGGGTGATGGCGTCATTGGTGGGGTAGATCGAGGTGAGGCTGCAGGGACAGCCCGCCTGGGCGACGGCGAAGGGGCTCGTATGGACGGTCACCGTCCCATCCCTCCTCGTGATCGTCTCATTAGCCGAAGTGGTGATCCTGAGGGTGCCCCTGTTATTACTGAACCTTCCCATGGAGGCGGTGACCCACGAATCGCTTGCCGAGATGACGGGAGTCACGCAGTTCGTCCCATTGGCATGGACCGTCACGTTGGTGGAGCTTCCCCTGTAGGGAAATGATTTCGATGAGGAGCTGACCGTATAGGCGCAGGAGTCGAAGGTGGCGGTCACATTCCTGGCCTCCGTCATGGTGACCGTGCACGTGCCGGTGCCGGTGCACGCCCCGCTCCAGCCCGTGAAGGTAGAGTCGGAGCCGGCAATGGCGGTGAGAGTGACGGAGGTACCGTAGTCATAGGTGCCCGTGCAGGCAAGGCCCGTGCAGGTAAGGCCCTGGGCCTCGATCCTGCCTACGCCCTGTCCCGACATGGTGGCGGTCAGGTTTGCGCTGGCGATCCCATAGGTGACCACCACGGCATGGTCGGCAACGACATTCGATATGCTGTAGGGATTGGGGATGGCGGCGCGGGAAAGTTTCTTCTGAGAGGCAGCCGGCCCGGCCGCTTTTTTTCCGGACCCTGTCCTCAAGAGACCGGAAGCATTTACCGGCACCCCGTTGTCCGTGAGGCTTGCTATGCGATATCCCGTGTCAGGGGTCATGGTGATGGAGGCTGTGCCCCCGTAGGCAACGCTCTGGGAGGGAGGGGAGACGGTCCCGTGCCCGCCGGAAACGGAGGCGGTGACCGTGACGTTTGCGGTAAAGGCGGCGGTCACGCCCGCGCCGGTGCTCATGGTGACGGCGCATGTGGCGCTCCCGGTGCAGGCTCCGCTCCAGCCCGCGAAGGTGGACCCGCTCGCGGGGGTGGCGGTGAGATTGACCACCGTACCGGGCGCGAAACCAGCGCTGCACGTTGATCCGCAGTTGATGCCGCCCGTGTCGCTCGTCACCGTGCCGCTCCCGGTGCCGCTCTTCGACACGGTGAGGGTCACGCTCGACGCAAACCTGGCGACGAAGGCGTCATATGAGCCGCCGGATGTCGCCTGGAAGGAGCCGGTCGTGACGGGGAAGCTGGTGGAAGTGGACAGCCCCGTAAGGTAGACCGACCCCTCGGCATCGAGAGCGATGCCGAATGCCTGGTCATCGCCGGTACCCCCGAGGTAGGTGGAATAGACGAGGCTGTCTCCGTTCGGGCCGAGGCCGGTGAGGAATACGTCGTTCGAGCCGCCGAGGGTCCCCTGAAAGGCGCCTGCCGTGACCGGGAAATTGGCTGATGCCGTATATCCGGTCACATAGACATTGTCCGAGGCATCGAGAGCGATACCGTTTCCGAAGTCGTCCCCGGTACCCCCGAGGTAGGTGGAATAGACGAGGCTGTCCCCGGCCGTGCCCAGCTTGGCGACGAAGGCGTCCTTGTTGCCTGCTCGAACCGTCTGGAGGGCGCCGCCCGTCACGGGGAAATTGGCCGATGCCGTGTATCCGGTCACATAGGCATTGTCCGAGGCATCGAGAGCAATACCATTACCGTGGTCCTCCCCGGCGCCTCCGAGATAGGTGGAGTAGATGAGGCTGTCTCCGTTCGGGGCGAGCTTGGTAATGAAAGCGTCGTGGCCTCCGCCTGAGAGAATCTGAAAGGCGCCTGCCGTGACCGGGAAATTGGCGGACTGCGTATATCCGGTCACGTACGCATTGTTCGAAGCATCGAGAGCGATACCGTTCCCATAGTCCCAGCTGCCGCCGCCGAGATAGGTGGAGTAGACGAGGCTGTCCCCGCTCGGGCTGAGCTTGGTGACGAAGGCATCCCACACCCCGCGGGAGAAAACCTGATACGCTCCTGCGGTGACAGGAAAGTCGTTTCCCAACGTGCGTCCGGTCACGTAGGCAGAGCCCAGGGGGTCGAGAGCGATGGCCGCGCCGTAATCTTCCGTGGCCCCCCCGATGTAGGTGGAGTAGACGAGGCTGTCCCCGTTCGGGCCGATCTTCGTGACGAAGACGTCGTAAAAGCCGCCGCCGCCGTATACGGTCTGGAAGGCGCCTGCCGTGACGGGGAAATTGCTCGACTGGGTTGCCCCCGTGACGTAGGCGTGGCCCGTGGAGTCGACGGCGATCCCGTTGCCGATGTCGAAGAAGCCGTTGCCCCCGAGGTAGGTGGAGTAGATGAGACTGTCCCCCGATGGGGAGAGCTTGGTGACGAAGACGTCGAATCCGCCGCCGTCGGCGGCGTGTGCCGTCTGGAAGGCGCCCGTGGTGACAGGGAAGCCGGCGGAGCGTGTGGTCCCCGTGACATAGGCGTGGCCTGTAGAGTCGACGGCGACCGCGTAGCTCGCATCGTTGCTCGTACCGCCGAGATAAGTGGAATAGGCGAGGACGGGGTCGATCACGAGGGCATATTTCTTGTCGTATGCCGCCACGGTGAAGCCGTAAGTTGTCCCGCCGGCGAGGAGGAACTTGCCTTCCGCCTCAACCTTCTTCCCGTCGATCATCTGGTAGACATGGGGTTTTCTCTGGAAGAGGGAGCCTCTTTTCAAGGCGATCTCAAGCTCCCCTGACGAAGTGAGGGAGAGCCTCTCTATCCCTTTATAGGAGAGCCGTATACCTGAAGGGTCTGCCCCCGGGGAGACGATGAGGTCGTACTCCAGCTCGCTGTTGGTCCCGTAGAATTTCATATCGATTCCGGGATAGACGTTCTTATAGTAGATGGCCCCGTAGGTGGGTATATTAGTTTTCCATTTGGCCGGGTCGCTGCCGATGAGGTAATTGACCTTGCCCTCTTTCTTTTCTCTCCCTTCCCCTGAAAAGGAAGAAGCATCGAGGGGCGTAAGCGTCACGGCCTCGGTCGATTTGTTTTTGTTGAGGTAAAGGGTCACGCCCTCCATGGTAAACGCCGTGGAGTGCCCGCCGGAGAGCTCGTAGAAGAGGACGGAGGTGTCTCTTTGTCCCTCGTTCTTTACGAATGCGAGAGGGAGCTTCATATAGGATGCCTTCACCCGGTCCTTGTAGGGAAAGGCCTTCGCATGAGCATCGAGCGCGAAGAGGCAGAGTATTGTCGCCATAAGCAGAATGGTGGTTCGTTTCATGCATTCCTCCTTAATAGGGCTGAGAGCGTGACCTCGATGAGGTTCCGTCATCCACAAGGGCTAATTACCCTGCACCACCCTGAATATCTTGCTGGTGGAAGGGGTCGTCGTAGTGCGCACCCTTATGCTTCCCGTCCTCCTGAAGCCGGTGGTATTCTCGGCCACATTGTAGGAGACGTTGCCGGGTCCGGTGCCCAGGGAGGTGGTGCTGAGCCACCGGCCGACGGCCGTTGCCGCGGCCCACGGACAGCCCGCAGCGGTAGTGACGGTGAAGGCGGGAGACTGAGCGTCGTACGAGAGGGCCGCATTCGCCGGGGTGAGGGTAATGGTGCAGGGTGCGCCCGCCTGGCTCATAGCTACATTTTTTCCGCCGATGCTGACGGCGCCGTTCCTTCGGAGGGTGTCGGAGTTTGCCCCTACCGTGACCCTGACGGTGCCCCTGTTATGAGTGAAGGCGGAAGGGCTGGTGGTGATCCATGGATCGGAGACGATGCCCGGAGCAGGACAGTTCCTCGATCCCCTCGCCGCGATGGCGATAACGAGATTCTTCCCGGAATAGGGGATGTAGCGGGAGACGGGGGAGACGGCATAGGTGCAGGCCCCCGTGAAATTCGCGCTTACGGCTTTCGCGCCGGATATGGTCATCGTGCAGTTCGTGCCGGAGGGAGAGTCGCACCCCGTCCAGCCCGCAAAGGAGGAGCTTCCCTCCGGGGTGGCGGTGATAATCACCTGGCTTCCGTTCGCGTAGGTGCCGGTACAGACGGTCCCGCTGCAGGCGAGTCCCGCGGCAGAGAGGGAGCCCGTGCCGGAACCCTTGATCGAGGCACGCAATTGACCGTCAAGGGTAAAGGCGGCGCTTACGGTCTTATTCCCCGTCATGGCGACGGTGCAGGTGGAAGCGCCCGCTACGCCCCGGCCCCTTGCCCGCTGCGCGTTGGAGTCGCACCCGGTCCAACCCGCAAACGAGGAGATTCCGTCCGGGGTGGCGGTAACGGTTACCTGAGTTCCATAGTTATAGGCGCCGGTACAGGTGCTCCCGCTGCAGGTGAGCCCCGCGGCCGTGAGGGTTCCGCTGCCTGCTCCCGTTTTCGAGGCGGTCAATGTCTCGCTGTCGACGCTGAAGGAGACACTGACGGTCCTGTCCCCTGCGATCGTGACGGTGCAGGTCGAAATGCCCGCTACGCCGCGGCCTCTTGCCTGTGACCCGGTGGAGTCGCACCCGGTCCAGACCCCCTTCGAGGAGCCCGTAGAGGGCGCGGCCCTTACCGTTACCTGGGTGCCTGCCGCAAATGGAGCCGTGCAGGTCGAGGTGCAGCTCAAGCCCGAAGGGGACGAGGTGACGAGCCCCGAACCCGAGACGGCGACGGTAAGCGCCGGGACGAGCTTGGCGATGAAGGCGTCAGACCCACCCGCATTTGTCGATTGACGTGCGTTCACCACCGGGAAATTGGGGGCCCTCGTCTCACCCGCTATGTAGGTATTGCCGAAGCTGTCGACGGCAATAGCCAGCACCTGATCATTTGAAGCCCCACCCAGATAAGTGGAGTAGACGAGGCTCGCTCCCGTGGGGTCAAGCTTTGTAATGAAGCCGTCAGCGTCACCGCGATTTGTGGGCTGATAGGCATTCGCCGTGGGAAAATCCCAGGAGGCGGTGAGGCCGCCTATGTAGGCGTGTCCCGCAGCATCGACCGTCATGGCAAGGGCGAAGTCATTGCTTATTCCGCCAAGGTAGGTGGAGTAGGCGAGGCTCGCTCCCGTGGGGTCGAGCTTGGTGATGAAGGCGTCAATTGCTGCGGCTTTCGTCGCCTGATATGCATGGGCGATGGGAAAATCGGCGGAATTGGTAGATCCTGCCACGTAGAGATTGCCCCCGCCGTCCATGGAGGTCGCGAACGCATAATCGTTGCCCGTCCCCCCGAGATAGGTGGAGTAGACGAGGCTGTTTCCCGAAGGGCTGAGCTTGGAGACGAAGGCGTCGGAGCCTCCCGCAATTGCCCCCTGGTAGGGGTTCATAATCGGAAAGTCGGCGGATGTGGTTTCACCCGCAATACAGACGTTGCCTGCAGAATCGACGGCCATGCCGCGAACGGCGTCGTAGCCCGTCCCCCCGAGATAGGTAGAGTACACGAGGGAAGTCCCCGAGGGGCTGAGCTTGGCGACAAAGCCGTCAAAGCCTCCCGCAATTGCCCCCTGGTATGGGTTCGCGACAGGAAAGTCGCCGGATGGGGTTTCACCCGCGACATAGGCGTTTCCCGTCGAATCGACAGCGAGGGCATGGGCCCAATCATTACCAGCCCCGCCCAGGAACGTGGAGTAGAGGAGGGCGTTCCCCGAGGGGTTGAGCTTGGCGACGAAGGCGTCATAAAGGCCGCCCAGTACCGCCTGAAAAGGGTTTACGGTGGGGAAGTCGGCGGAGCAGGTGTATCCCGCGACATAGACGTTTCCCGTGGCATCGACGGAAATGGCGGAGGCATAGTTGGCGCAGCCGCCTCCTAGGTAGGTGGAATAGACGAGGCTTTGCCCTTTCGCATCAAGTTTCGTGATAAACGCGTCGGCACCCCCTGCCTGCCCATTTTGCACCCCATGGAGGACCGGGAAGTCGGCAGAGTAAGCGCTTCCCGCCACATAGACGTTTCCCGTAGAATCCACGGCGATTCCGGAGGCGCCGTCATCGGCGCTCCCGCCGAGATAGGTGGAGTAGTCGAGGGTCGGGTCGATGACGAGGGTGCGGTCCCTGTCGTAAGGCGCTACCACGAAGGCATATGTCGTCCTGTCGAGGAGGGTGAAGTAGCCCGGGACGATTTCCTTTCGGTCGTCCCGCGTCTGGTACACGACGGGCTTCTTCTGAACGATCGTGCCGCCTTTGAGGACGATAAGGAGCTCCCCATCTGGGGTGAGGAGAAGGTCCTCCACGCCGTTATAGGAGAGGCGCACCTTCGAGGGGTCGGCCCCTGGGGAGACGATGATGTCGTATTCGAGCTCTGAATTGGTGCCGTAGAACTTCATGTCGATACCGGGATAAATATTCTTATAGAGGACGCCCCCGTAGGTGGGGAGATCGGTCTTCCATTTCGCGGGGTCCTTGCCTATGAGGTAGTTGATCTTCCCCTCCTTCGGGTCGATGGGCTCGACGGCAGAGGGAGCGCCATCGAGGGGGCTCAGGATGACCGATTCGAAGGAACCTTTTCCGCCATTCACCGAGCCGGAGCCCGTAAGGGAAAGGGAGACGCCCTCTCGCGTGAAGGCAGTGGCGCGACCGGTCCCCAACTCGTAAAAGAGGACGGACTTCTCCCTCTGTCCCTCATTCTTTACGAACGAGAGGGGCAGCCTGAGAGAGGATGCCTTTATAGCCTGCCCTCTCCCGGCGTCGATGCCCGCGTCAAGACTGCCCGGACCTTTATTCGTTTCGGCCGTCGCCATAGCGGTACAAAGAAGGGTAAGGACCAAAGTCAGGGGAATAGCTTTGAGAGTTTTACGCACGCGGAAGTTTCCTCCTTTTGCATATTTTGAGATCAGGCGATGCAGACGCGCCGCCTTTACGGGTGCGCCGTCATTGCCGAGGGCCCCGGGATCGAACCTGTCTTGATATGACTGATACGTTTTTGATAATGGGTTTATTCCGCCAAATCATAATCGGAAAAAAGGGTGTAGTCAAGAAGATTAACCTGTAATTTACCGCCAGTTTCCATCCCCCTATGCTTTGTCTTTCGGGAAAAAGGTGGGGCAAGAACGGGAGAAGTCCAGCCCCTTTACCCTTACCAAGGCAAGATGGGCATGTCCCGGGCGGAGCGGGGTGCCGGGGGTGCGGAAAAGGCTGCCCTCTTCGCCCAAAAAACTTGCGCCTTATCCGGCGTTCTGGTATCCTTCTTCATGATAATCGCTCATTTCCCGAGGGTGATGGGGGTGATATGAAAATTCCTGTCCCTACTCTATTCCGAAGGTTTTTGGCCGCCCTGATCCCGCTGCTCCTCACCTATCATGCCCTGCTCTTCTATGGGTTTTTGGCGAATGCCGTGCTTTACGCCCTCCTCTTTGTCGCCTTCATGGCTTATTTGTTCATAGACTGGAGAAACTCTCTCATCCTCTCCTGCGCTCTCCTCGGCGCCACCTTGCTGTTAAATTTTCTCGTAGGGCTTGTGGGGATCGACGATCGTATCTATTATCGCGAGCATGAGAGGTTTGGTGTCTATAACAGCGACCTCCAGGCGGACACGTACCGAAAGAACGTGGACGTCACCTTGAAAGAGCCTTTCGGCGACGTCTATGCCGTGGGGGGCGCGAAGGGCCTGGAGGCGGAGCCGCGGACAGTGAGATTCCGGACCGATTCCCTCGGGTTCAGGAACGAGGCAGCCTACAAAGGACAGAAGTATGTGCTGGTCGGGGATTCCTTCGTAGTGGCGAACGGATGCAGCCAGGAAGATATGCTGGCGAGCCAGTTAAAAGACGGGTACGGTATAGATGCCTATACATTGGCCTATCCCGGAGGCATCCCGGAATACGTCCGGTTTATTCGCTACCTGGAGAGAAAATCGAGGGATGACTTCAGGGTCCTTCTTTTTCTTTTCGAGGGCAATGATTTCCCCGAGTCCTACTCCCGAAAGCACTTCGTGGTAAAGAAGAATTTTATCAAAGCACTCTTCGCCACCTACCGGTCATTTTTCAAGGAGACGACTCTCTACCGCTACACCTTCAGTCTCGCGGCCTCCCGGAAAAAGAAGCCTTTCACGTCGACCGTGCTTACCGTAAAGGGCCATAAGATAGGCGATTTCAACGAGTATGTACACGCCACCGAAAGGCAGTCTTATAATTTTCCCGAAAGGGGGGTGCAGGCCCTCGCAGGCGTGAGCGGCCGGATAGACCACATCTTTTTTATTCCCACAAAATTCAGGGTCTACTATGATTTTCTCGATTCGGGCAAGGGAAACCCGCTGCCTGATGCGCAATGGGAAGCGGTGAAGGCCCTCGGCGCGCGCCTGAAAATCCCCTGCACCGATCTCACGGCTCCCCTTGTCGCCGATTCGGCGGAACTCCTCAAAAAGGACCGGTTTACTTTCTGGAAAGACGACTCCCATTGGAACCGGCAGGGCATCGCGGTCGCAGCCGGGATAGTCGCCTCCCGTGTAGGGGCCGGGAAATAAGGGGAGCCGGGGCTTTACCGGATATGCAGATTTGCGCCCCCCCATTGAAACAGTCAGTCATCATCTGCCGCTTATCTTCAGGCCCTCCACGTAAAGTGAGGGGGAGCCGTGAGACCCGTAAAACCTGAGATCCCTGCCTACCCCTTTTATGTCCTCCAGTATCTCGAAAAGGTTCCCGGAGAAGATAACCCCCGTAAAGGGCGATATGGTTCCCTTTTTCTTCAGGAAGCCCGTGGCGCCGAGGGAAAAATCCCCGGTAATGGGGTTTGCCGTGTGGGCGCCCATGAGCTCCACGATAAGGATGCCGTCCAATCCGTCCGAGGTGAGATCGAGCTCTCCCTTTTCTATAAAAAGACCCCTCGGGCCGCACGAAGGAGGTCCCTTGATGCCGGGCCTTACCGCATTTCCCGTGGAGGCGTTGCCGAGCTTACGACCGTAATAGGCATCATAAAGGAAGGTTTCAAAAACACCTCCCTTGACCACTTGGTTTGCCCGGGAGGCAACCCCCTCCCCATCGAAGGGAAAGCTGTCGATTCCGGCGAGCCCCGAATCGGTGATCGAAAGGAGAGGGGAAAAGCATTTCTGCCCCGTTTTTCCGGCAAGACGGGTCTTGCCTTTATGGAGATTCTCGGCCAGAAAAGATTCTGCGAGGATTTCGAGAAGGTCGCATGCCGCCTGGGGAGTAAGGACCCCGTCGTAAACCCCGGTGTCGAGCTGGGTGCTCGAGAGGAGGGAGACGGCGGTTCGCGCCGTTTCCTCGCCAAGGCCTTTTCCATCAAGACCGGATAATTTATCCGCCCAGATCCAGCTGAACCAAGATGCCTCATCCGCCTCGCGGGCAACGCACATGGCGCTCAAGGTATAGAGGGTTTTCCTCGCATCTGCCCGAAGTCCTCTTGAATTGAGGATTGTGGCTTCGATTCTCGTCTCCTGAAGCTCACAACTCCTCGTAGCTTTGATGCGGGAATCATAGTCGAGGATGGTTTGTTCCATATCGGCCAGGAGGGAGGTCTTCTGCCGGTCATCCGCACGAAGACCCTCTTCATCCCATATATCGAGCTCGGGATAGGTGGAGGCGCCCTCGGGAAAGACCTTGTCTTTATCGACCTCCAGGAAAGGCAGCACCAGCTCGGCATTTTCGACAAGGGAGGCGACTGCCCGGCTGCCGGCGTCAAAGGTGTAGGAGAAGACCATTTTGCCGTCTTTTATCGCCCTCAGGGCGATTCCGGTCTCTTCCTTTACTTCCGCGCCTGAAAGCTCGGTTTCCCGTGTCTCGAATTTCTTGATCCTCTCCCGCAGAAAAAAGAGCTCATATTCAGGAAATGCTTTTTCTATGCCTTCTTCG